>JAUZQA010000133.1 GCA_030705665.1 Bacillota bacterium | reverse complement strand
TTATTTCTGTTGTTTTTTTATTATTTTATTGAATTTTGCATATTATGATAAAATATGGAAGAAAGGAAAGGGGTATGTTCAATGAGACTAAATACTGTTCAATTGGAGAAGGAATTTCTTGAATATGTTAAGAAAATGTCTTCATACAATGAAGCACTTGCCCTTATTTATTGGGATTTACGTACTGGTGCACCAAAAAAGGGCACTGGGCAGAGGTCTGAGGTTATAGGAATGTTATCCTCTGAAGTTTTTAAAATGTCTGTTTCTGAAGAAATGGCTGCATACATTGCAAATTTAAAAGGAAAAAACATTTCTAATGTTACAAAAAGAACTCTGGAAGAGTGCAATAAAAATTATGAACGTAATAAAAAAATTCCGGCAGAAGAGTATAAAGAATACGTTATTCTTCAATCCAATGCTGAAACTATTTGGGAACAAGCTAGAGCACAATCCGATTTTGCCATGTTCCAGCCCTATTTGGAAAAACTGGTTGAGATGACGAGGCGGTTTGTGGATTATTGGGGATACGAAAATAATAAGTATGATACATTACTTGATATGTATGAGCCTGGAGTCACGGTTGAGATCCTTGACCGGGTATTTGGTGAGTTGAGAAGTAAACTGGTCCCACTTGTTAAAAAAGTCTCAGCAACAGCAGATAAGCCTAAAACAGATTTTTTATATAAAACGTTTACGAAAGACAACCAGCGACAATTTAGTTTGAAAATTTTGGAGCAAATGGGGTTTAACTTTGAAGCAGGAAGACTGGATGAGACCGTACATCCTTTTGCCACGGGAATAAATCCAGGAGATGTCAGAGTAACAACCCGATATGATGAGCAAGATTTTCGCACAGCAGTTTTTGGGACCATTCATGAAGGCGGCCATGCCCTCTATGAGCAGAATATTTCACCAGAATTGGTCGGTACACCTCTATGTTCAGGTACATCAATGGGTATTCATGAATCCCAGTCACTTTTTTATGAAAATTTTGTAGGCAGAAACTATTCTTTTTGGAAACATAATTATGGACTTTTGAAATCATTTTCAAGCGGCCAGTTTGATCAAATTAGTTTAGATGATTTTTATCGGGCAATTAATGAGTCCAAAGCATCGTTGATTCGAATTGAAGCAGATGAACTTACATATCCGCTCCATATCATCATCCGTTATGAAATTGAAAAAGGTTTATTTAATCAAGAAATTGAGGTAAAAGATCTTCCTGAAGTATGGAATACCATGTATGAAAAATATCTTGGTATTCGACCAAAAAATGATGCGGAAGGTGTTCTGCAAGATGTACATTGGGCAGGGGGGAGCTTTGGCTATTTTCCATCCTATGCCTTAGGGTATATGTATGCAGCTCAATTTAAGCATAAGCTGTTAGAAGAACTTCCTGAGTTTGACCAATTACTTGAAAGCAGTCAATTGCTTCCAATAAAACAATGGCTCAATAAAAATATTCATCAGTACGGAAAAATGAAAAAACCGCTTGAAATTCTGTTGGATGTTACTGGCGAAGAATTAAATCCTCAATATTTAATCGATTATCTTCATAAGAAATATAGTGGAGTATATCGATTAAATAACTAATACAAGGAGCGGAAATCAACAGGCCCATTTACAGGAAACACCCAATAAATTTATTATATAAATTCTAGAAAATAAGCGCCTGTTTGGCGCTTCTTTTTTAAATTTCACATTTTTTAAAAATAAAAATAAACTAATAAAAACATTCAATTGGGAGTTTTTAAAGATGGTAAAATATTATTGTGAACATTGCCGCCTTCTATACAATTGCGAGACGTATTGTAAGAATTGCGGGACTTTGGCTAATAACAAAATTTTTATTGAAGTCCAAAGGCAGCCAAACGATAAAGAGTAATGGGAGATGTATCCGGTCCTTTTTAAGTTTGATTAAAAGAGGTTTGTTTTAAATTCGGTGTTGGAAAAGATTTGTTGATGAAATCTAGTAAAATCTAGGGGTATAATGGAATTGCACAACAACACCTTCAAAACGTTTAGCTTCCCTATGGCCGGGAAGCTTTTTTTGTATAATGGGTCCTCTTTTATTAGCAATACTTGTTTTTCTGAAAGATCGACAGTTTTTTTTAGATATCAGATTGTATGAATAGGAAAAATTTGAATTTTCGTATAAAATAATACTTATTATTACAAAGTTTGATATAAGGGGAAATAAGTTATGATTCAAACAGAGAATCGTCAGGAGACAGTTCAATCATTAAAGGGGAAGTTACTAACTTCATATAAGTATTTAATTGAACACCAAGATGATGAAAATGCAGGGAAGGTAAAACAATTAGCAGAAAAATTAGCGAACGAAGAATTCACCATTGCCTTTTGCGGACATTTTTCTGCGGGAAAATCAACAATGATTAATCGACTTGTTGGGGAAAATCTATTGCCATCGAGCCCGATCCCAACAAGTGCCAATCTAGTGAAAGTCAAATCAGGTGAAGAGTACGCAAAGGTATTTTTTAAAAATGAGAAACCTCGTTTATATTTAGCTCCATATGATTATTCATTGGTTAAAAATTATTGTAAAGACGGGGATCAAATTCAAGAACTTGAAATTAGCCATAGTGATTCCAATTTGCCAAGTCATACTGTTATTATGGATACCCCCGGTATTGATTCAGCAGATGATGCCCATCGGATTGCTACGGAATCTGCGATCCATCTTGCTGATTTAATTTTCTATGTCATGGATTATAACCATGTTCAATCAGAATTGAATTTTATTTTTACAAAAGAGTTAACAGAGGCAGGAAAAGAGGTTTACCTTGTTATTAATCAGATTGATAAACATTCTGATGAGGAACTTACCTTCACTGAGTTTAAACGAAGTGTAGTGGATTCATTCTCATCCTGGGGGGTAAAACCAGCTGATATATTTTATACTACATTAAAGAAAAAAGATCATGAATTTAATCAATTTGTCCAGTTACACAATTTTTTGGAGGAGAGATTAAAAGAGCGAGATCAATTGCTTTTACAATCCATTTATCACTCCTTACAAAAGCTCATGAAGGATCATTTTGATGTAAAAAAGAAAACGAATGAACAGGAAATTGCACCATTCAAGGAAATCCTAAATGAACTGACAATCGAAGAGCAAGCCAATTTAGCAAAAAATTATCATGAATTAACTGATGAGGTGCAGGCTTTAGGTAATGGCGTAGAAAAGGCGGAAATCGAATTTGATGCAGAGGTTAATCAAATTATGAAAAATGCCTATTTAATGCCTTTTCAAACACGGGAATTAGCAGAATCCTATTTGGAATCATGTCAGCCTGATTTTAAGGTTGGATTTCTTTTTACTAAACAAAAGACATTAGATGCCAAGCAGGAGAGACTTGATCTCTTTTATCAGGATATCCTTGAAAAAACAAAAACACAGGTAGAATGGCATTTGCGTGAGTTTTTGCTAAAGCTCATAAAGGATAAACGCATTGAGAACCAGGAATTATTATCTGATGCACAAAGTCTCAGCGTTCATTTTTCAAGTGAATTATTAGAACATGCTGTAAAAACAGGTGCCCGCTTGTCAGGTGAATATGTCTTGAATTATACGGAAGATGTAGTAAATGAAATTAAACGGGTAGCTAAAAATGCTATAGCTACATGTAAAACGAATATTATCGATGCAATAAAGGCTAAAAATGAAGCTGTACAGGAAAAATTAGCAACAAGATCGAAAAGCTTGGAAAGATATATCAAAGCATACGAAAACATAAAAAAATCAGAGGCGGACCAAGTACAACAACAGGCTAATCTTGAAAAACTTTTCTCGCAGTCAGCCTTGGTGGAGAAGGATCCATTTAATCTGTTTAAACCAACGGAAGAGGAATTCGAAGTAGTTTATGGAGAAGAAATAAAAACTGTTAAAAAAGAAGAGAAACAGCCAATTTTACAACCGATTAATCACGATAAAAAAGAAGAACAAGTTTCAGTAGACCCGACTGAGCGAATGAAGGATATTGCCGGCAAGCTGAAGAAAACGGCAAAGCTCGTTAATGGACTCCCTGGATTTAATAAGATTTCTCATGAGTTAATCGAAAAAGCAGAACGATTGGATCATAAAGGCTTTACTGTCGCTTTATTTGGGGCGTTCAGTGCTGGCAAATCTTCGTTTGCAAATGCCTTAATTGGCGAAAAGGTGCTGCCCGTTTCACCGAATCCAACAACAGCTGCAATCAATAAAATTAAACCTGTAAACGATTCTTATCATCATGGAACTGTACATGTAAAGCTAAAAGAAGGGCAAGCAATGCTTGATGATATTAATCGCGCTTTAAAAATATTTGATTTGAAAGCGGAAAACTTTAATGATGCATTAACAAATATTGAAAAAATAAGCGGCCAAGCAGGTCAAGAAGGTGCGACAGAAAAGACAAATTATACTTTTTTACAGGCATTTAAGAAAGGCTATCAAGCCTTCAGTAATCAGTTGGGCCAAATCATTGAAACAACAATTGCTGAATTTAGTGACTTTGTTGCTAAAGAAGAGAAATCATGCTTTGTTGAATGGATTGATCTTTATTATGATTGTGAATTAACCCGAAAAGGGATTACATTAGTAGATACTCCAGGAGCCGATTCCATAAATGCGCGCCATACGAATGTAGCGTTTGATTTCATCAAAAATTCCGATGCAATTCTTTTTGTTACCTATTACAACCATGCTTTTTCAAAAGCTGACAGAGAGTTTTTAATTCAGCTTGGGCGTGTTAAGGATTCCTTCCAATTAGATAAAATGTTCTTTATTATTAACGCGATTGACCTATCTGACAGTGAGGAAGAGAAAAATACGGTAATAGAGTATGTTCATGATCAACTCATTAAATATGGAGTGAGAAATCCGCATTTATATCCGTTATCGAGTTTGAATGCATTAAAGGAAAAACAAGAGAAGACAGATACTCCAAAATCTGGCATGGGTCAATTTGAGCAAGCTTTTTATCATTTTATTGCAAATGACTTAGCCAACATGGCAATGGCCTCGTCAGAAAATGAACTGCATCGTGTCAGTCAATTAGTGGGCAAGCTAATTGAGAGTGCAAAAGAGGATGCTGCAGTCAAGCTTCAAAAACGGGAGCATATGGAAGCAGAGAAAGCAAAGATTCAGTCGATTATTAAGCAGCAAAGAGCTGAGAGTCTGCAAAAACGTCTCTCGCAGGAAACTGAAGAATTGGTTTACTATATTAAACAAAGGGTATTTTTCCGATTTGGGGACTTCTTTAAAGAAGCCTTTAATCCTGCTGTATTACGTGATGATGGACGGAATCTTAAAAAAGCATTACAAGATTCACTTTCCGAATTTCTTGAGGAGATTGGCTATGACTTTGCCCAGGAAATGAGAGCGACAACCGTTAGACTTGATCGCTTTACAGAAAAAGTAATAGCGCAATATCAAGAAGCACTGGTAAACGAACTTCAAAATGTAAACCAGGATTTATCTTTTTCAATCTTTGAATTTACGAATAAACAAGAGATTCAATTTGAAACTGCTTTTAAAGATATCAATTTTGGTTTGTTCACAAAGGCAATGAGTTATTTTAAAAATCCAAGATCCTTCTTTGAAAAAAATGAGAAAAAATTAATGAGTGATGAGCTTAACCGAGTCCTAACTTCACCAGCCGATGAGTATTTAAAAGCTGAAAAAGAAAGGGCCATTGGACTCTACAATGCTGTAATTGAAGACGTATTTGTACAACTGACAGCACAAATAATGGAGGAAACAGATGACTTCTATCTAGGGCTGCTTTCAGCACTTGACGGTGGAGTTCCAACTGAAAAACTATTGGAAATCAAACAAGAATTAACCAAATTATAAAAAGGATGAAATCGGTGTGAAGGATTGGCTTTCAAGTATTGAGCAAGAATACGAATTGGATATTCTTTTTGCTTGTGAAGCTGGGAGCAGAGCATGGGGGCTGGCAAATCCCTATTCAGACTTTGATATTCGCTTTATCTATCGGTATCATAGCTTAAAAAATTATTTAACCTTAAATAAAGCTAAACAGGTTATCGATTTTCAATCACCATTCGATGCAAGCGGCTACGACATATTTAAAGCATTCGAACTTATTGCTAAATCGAATCCCAGTATTTATGAGTGGGTATATTCACCGATCATTTATATTGAAACAAGTGAGTTTTCACAAAAACTTAAAAGGGTAATTGAATCAGCTTATTCCCCCTTTTCATTATTTAAACATTATGGGTCACTATGCAAACGTAATGTCAGCGAAAGCTCCAAAGGGAGTTTTTCGCTGAAAAAACAAAAGCAATTACTTCAGGCGCTGCGTGCCGAACTAATAAGAGTTGGCCTGGCAAATACAAAAACAGTTGCATCACCATGTACATTGATCGAGATTGCCAAAACAATCCATCCCAATCTGTATGCAGCCTATGATGCCATAGCGGAAGCTAAGAGAAATAACAAGCTTTTGACTGATACTGAAGTGGTTTCGATCACTGAGCTTTTGCAGTTATCGTTTAAAGAAACTAATGAACATAGCGATATTCCAATGATAAAGTCATCATCCGAGATACTTGATGCGTGGATATGGGAAATTTTCGGGATTTAAAAAGGCTTCCGATTATGAATGCTTTCCTATGGTATAATAGGAAAGCATTTATTTTTAAACATCATTTTAGGAGGAATATCGTTGCAAAAACAAAAGCCTTCCTTATTGCTTGTTGACGGCATGGCGCTATTGTTTCGTGCTTATTATGCTACTGCTGTAACAGGGCAATTTATGATTAATTCAAAAGGAACACCTACAAATGCAATTTATGGTTTCGTTAAACATCTAATGACAGCTATTTCTTCATTTAAGCCAACCCATCTTGTCACTTGCTGGGATATGGGAAGTAAAACATTCCGATCGGAACTATATGATGGCTATAAAGCAAATCGAGGGGAAGCACCGATCGAATTGATTCCTCAATTTGATCTAGTAAAAGAGGTTGTTTCGGCATTTGATATCCCAAATATTGGCTTGTTAGGGTTTGAAGCAGATGACTGTATTGGAACGATCGCTAATCAAGCAAAATCAGCGTCCAATGTATCGATCCTAACGGGTGACCAGGATATCCTTCAGTTGCTAGATGAAAATATCTCGGTGATTTTATTGAAAAAGGGATATGGAAATTATCAAGTTCATACCCCGGAGACTTTCTATGAGAATAAAGGCATTAACCCACAACAAATGGTCGATTTAAAGGCCTTGATGGGAGATCCTAGTGATAACTATCCAGGTGTCAAAGGGATTGGTGAAAAGACGGCATTAAAGCTCTTGCAGGAATATGGGCATATTGAAGGGATTATTTCAAATTTAGATAAACTTTCAAAAGGAAATAAAACAAAAATAGAGCAAGACCTTGAAATGCTGCACCTATCAAGAAAACTTGCGAAGATCCGTTGTGATGTACCGGTTTCATGCAGTCTGGATGAAGCGAAACTTACCATTGAAAAAGAAAAAGTATTTGACATGTTTACTCAATTGGAGCTTAGAGGCTTGCACCGTGTTTTTCCACAAGAAGCCGATTTTGTTTCTTAACCTTAATAAGGCTGTCCATCAGGGCAGCCTTTTGCATATTGCAACTACTGTCTTCGCCCTAGGGGCTCACCAATTGGAGAGTTTTCTTTATTATTTTGTATTCTTCTTTTTTGCGGCATTTTCTAATTTACTTTTTGGCTCACGAGAGAATTCTGCATCCTGTCCGTATCCTTGCGGGTTTACTCCTGGTGCTTTTACTCCCCTGCTTGCTCCACCTTTTTTGCCCATTAGGTTCACCTCCCATGATTGTTAGTATTTCCATGCAGAATAATTAAACACTTCTTTCTGAACAATATTACTAGAGGTGAGAAAGATGAACAAAGGAGTATACTTGGCTCTTTTTAGTATCGGCTTGGCACAGGGTTTGAAAATTCCTATTCATTATTTTAAAAAGAAAGAATGGAGGCCGGAATTATTTTTTCAAACTGGAGGCATGCCAAGCTCCCATTCTGCTGGAGTATCATCGCTGACAACATACATTGCTTTACGCAAAGGATTGCCGACATTTGATTTTGCACTGTCACTGATCTATGGGCTGATTGTCATGTATGATGCACAAGGAATCCGCAGGCAAACAGGAGAACTTACATTAAAAGTTAATTCATTAGATGACTTGGTAGAGAAGATTTCAAATAAGGAAAAGGTTGAGTTCAAAGAAAAAACGCCAAAAAAATTAAAGGAAATGCTTGGACATGAACCAAATGAAGTATTGGGCGGTGCTATATTAGGAAGTGTTGTAGGGATTATCGGCCATTTATGTACGAAAAAGAATAGAAAACAAACCAAATTTCGAGTAAGATTTTAATTAGACTACTTTAGATTATTTGGGAGAGGATTTTCATCTTGCGGACAGTGGAAGATTACTTACATGATTTACGTGGCAAAGGTTTTCAATTGCATGAGGATGCAATCGGCTTTATTTATTTTGGCAGACACTATACAAATGCCCCTGACGAAATCATCAATACAGCAATAGAGCTAACATTGAAAGCACAAAAAGGCTTTGATGGAAGTTTTTATCTTTCTTTGCTTGAGACCCTGACAGCAAATAAAATAAAAACAAGAAATGCAGCACTAAAATATGTAAAAGAAAAATCATTGCTTGCGATGGTATAAGAATAACTCCCTGAAACAGGGAGTTATTTTTATACCATGCATAATTACGAGGTTTTCCTCTCTCTTTGTACTATTTTTTGGGGGGATATCATTTTTTTATAAGGCATTTCTGCAAAGATCATTCCTAAAAAAATAAGAATACAGCCAAATATAGCCGTTAAAGTTAAACGGTCATTTGCCCAAATAAACCCTGTAATAGCTGCAAATACTGGTTCCATCGCAAAAATCAATGCTACTCTCGTTGTAGTAGTGAATTTTTGGAAATTTGTTTGCGCTAAAAAGGCTAACGCAGTTGCAAATACTGATGTAATGAACAGTGCAATAAATACGTTACTTGAAAATAAAACATTCGACTGGAGCGATGCCCTAA
>JAUZQA010000132.1 GCA_030705665.1 Bacillota bacterium | reverse complement strand
TCAGCCTGGTTTTATCTTTTTTCAATCGCCACAATAAAGGGCGGATTATTCTTTTGATTCAAAAATTTGTATTCCAATACATGGGCAACATTTTGATCAAGATCACGACAATACTCAAGCAATCTGTCACGCTCAATCTCTCCGCCTGGGTGGCCGTGATAAATGACAATCACCATGATACCTTCAGGAGCCATCATGGTTAATAACTGTTCCACAGCCGATATCGTTGTATTAGGCTTTGTAATAACAGACTTATCACTTCCTGGCAAATAACCAAGATTAAAAATGGCGCCTGTTATTTTTCCATTCTCTTCTTGAGGAATGCAAGCAGCCAGATTTTCATGTCCTTGCTGAAAAAGGGTAACCCGGTTCGAAAGCCCATTACTGCGAATCAGTTCCTCTGTTGCCGAAACCGCTTCGTGCTGAACATCAAACCCGTACACTCGACCTTCTTCTCCGACGAGATTGGCTAAAAATAGCGTATCATGTCCATTGCCGATTGTGGCATCGACAACAGCATCTCCAGATTTTACTGCTTTTTCAAGTAGGACTTTTGCAAAAGGAAGAATTCGATCCAATTTCATGTTTATTTCCCGGACCTTTCGAAAAATTTTCCTTGATAACTGTCTCTACGCTTAAGCTCATCGTCAATTGCATTAAGGACTTCCCACTTATTTACACTCCACATTGGCCCAATCATAAGATCAATCGGCCCATCACCTGTAATTCGATGCACAATCATTTCAGGAGGAATGATTTCCAATTGGTCGCAAACAAGGTTGACATAATCTTCCTTTGAAAGAAAATCAACCATTCCTTTTTCATATTGTTTGACCATTGGTGTCCCTTTTAAGAGATGCAATAAATGAATTTTTATCCCTTGGACATCTAACTTGGCAACTTCACGTGCGGTTTCCATCATCATTTCCTTTGTTTCCAGCGGTAGTCCGTTAATGATATGAGAACAAACACGGATGCCATGCTTTCTAAGTTTATTGACGCCTTCAACATAACTTTTAAAATCATGGGCACGATTAATTAAAAGGGCTGTTTTTTCGTGGACTGTTTGCAGCCCAAGTTCAACCCATAAATAGGTTCTTTCATTGAGTTCGGCTAAATACTCGACAACATCATCTGGCAGGCAATCCGGGCGGGTGGCAATTGAGAGTCCCACTACGTTTTCCTGTTTTAAAACTGTTTCATATTTCTCGCGCAAGACCTCTACAGGTGCATGTGTATTGGTAAACGCCTGAAAGTAGGCCATGTATTTGCCGTCTTTCCATTTGGTATGCATTTTTTCTTTGATATCCTGAAATTGTTTTTCAAGGGTCTCAGTTCGGTTCCCCGCAAAATCCCCAGAGCCTGCTGCACTGCAAAACGTACAGCCACCATGTGCAACTGTGCCATCCCGATTCGGGCAATCAAAGCCGCCATCAAGTGCAATTTTAAATACTTTATGGCCGAATTGCTGCCGAAGATGGTAATTCCATGTATGGTAACGTTTGTAATCTAACGAATATGGGAAAGGGTTGGTCTGAATCATATTCACCAAACCTCCTTTGTATTTAAAAATAACAGCATAAATTAAATTTTATCATGAATTGAAATCTATCGCCAACAATGCTTATATCCTGCATTACCAGTAAATCTCAGCAAGTTTAGAGTGATAGGAAAACCATGAGTGCACACAATAAGAAAAGAAGCAGTTTGCTTCAATGGAGGTTTTAATCTAAAGGGGGTTTTTAGATGGCAACTCGGGATTCAATGGAAACTTTGATTCAACAATGTGAGGATGCTATTCGTTATGCCCAGGAACAGTATGAGGAAAGCAATGTTCAACAGCATTATAACAATGATGGTTATACAGAGGCCTTGCAAACTCTTGAACAATCTTATCAAGATGTTTGCAAAATGGCCATAAGTGCTAATTCCCAGCAGAGAGATCAGCTTCATCGTGTGAGACTTCAGCTTCAAGACTTACAAAACAAAATGATTTTACAAGGGCCATAACGAGGAGGACAAAAAAGTGAAAAAGCGCTCAAAACAACAAAATCCAGAACAAAAAACAAGAAATGGCATTAATAATCAAGACCTCGAGCTTGGCCAGGATGTTGATGTAGTAAAGCAATCTAAGCAGAAATATGAAAAATCAGGCGGCCAGCCAGTTAAATCGAAAATGCATCAAGAGCCAGAACAAGCTAGATAAATATTTCTTATTTATGCCCCCAATTTACGGGGGTATTTTTTTACAATTAGAATGAGTATTTTTATTTTTATAACATTTTAATAAAGGATTGAAATCAAAAGGGAAAAATTCTAAAATTATTTGGTTATCGAAATACTTCTAGTTGTAAAGGAGCGTAATCATGCCGCGTGCTTTGTGGCTTCTAATTGTCGGGATGGCTGTGAATATGACAGGTTCTTCTTTTTTATGGCCTTTAAATACGATCTATATTCACGATCATTTGGGAAAATCGTTATCGGTTGCGGGTGTCGTTCTTATGTTTAATTCCGCGGCTACAGTCATTGGAAATTTATTAGGCGGAAGCTTATATGATAAAATTGGCGGTTATAAATCAGTTCTTTTAGGAATAGGAACGACTCTTGTTTCGCTAATATGTCTGTCTATTTGGAACAGATGGCCAGAATATATTATCTTTTTAGTGGTTACCGGATTGGGAACCGGTATTATTTTTCCACCAATGTATGCAATGGCAGGATCTGTATGGAAAGAGGGCGGCCGAAAAGCCTTTAATGCCATGTATGTTGCGGCAAATTTGGGTGTTGCTATTGGTTCGGCACTGGGTGGTTTCGTCGCGGATTATTCCTTTCAATACATTTTTATTGCAAATACATTCATGTATTTTATTTTTTTATGTTTAGCTGTCTTTGGTTATCGGGGAATCTCAGTCGTCAGCGATAAAAAAATGACTGAGGTACATTCTTCTATAGTAAAGCAAAACCAGAAAAATTTAAGGGCTTTGTTCATTCTGTGTATTGGATATTTGCTCGGCTGGGCAGCCTATGTTCAATGGTCGACGACGATTGCAGCATATATCCAGGAACTTCATATTTCTCTCAAACAGTACGGTCTTTTATGGACGATCAATGGCGCATTGATTGTTTTGGGGCAGCCCATTCTTAAAGTTTTTATAAAGTATTTTGCAAAAACCTTAAAAACACAAATGCTGATTGGCATGGTTGTGTTTATTGGTTCATTTTTGGTAGCAGCCTATGCCCATTCTTTTGGGGGATTTGTTGCGGGTATGGTCGTATTAACAATTGGTGAGATGTTTGTTTGGCCTGCAGTGCCAACGGTTGCCTTTCAATTGGCACCAAAGGGGAGAGAAGGCTTTTACCAGGGCTTTGTTAACAGTACGGCAACAGGCGGCAGAATGCTTGGTCCACTGGCAGGCGGGATGCTGGTTGATACGTATGGGATGCCGATGCTATTCATTGTCATGATCGGACTGTTTATCATCTCAATTTTGACAACAGTTGTTTATGATCACAAGCTAAAGGAAAAAAAGGTTCCCATAGAAGTGTAAAAACCCAGATCTGAGGAAGATCTGGGTTTTTAATATGTATAATTCCGATTATTGAGGACTAAACTGATTTTGTATAATAGGATTACTTGCATCCTGCTCTAAAGTTTAATACAATATCCCTATACTTTGATATTTTTAATAACATTGAATGAGGAGTAGTAATGAAATAATCCCGAGGATAGAGAGTTGACGGATGGTGCAAGTCAAAGTCGGGAAGTCATGAACTCGCCTCCTGAGTTGCAAACATGAAAAAAGTAATGTTTGCCGTACTCCGCGTTAAGGATGAATGAAGCGAGTGTTCATAACACTAATGTGGGTGGTACCGCGGGAAGATTCATACATAATCTCTCGTCCCTTGTTTGAGGGATGGGAGTTTTTTATTTTAATTAGGAGGAAATGACGATGAGCTTCGACCATCAACAAATTGAAAAAAAGTGGCAAAAAAAATGGGAAGAAGAAAAAACATTTAAAACAAAAGAAGACAAAGGGAAAAGAAAATTCTATGCATTAGACATGTTTCCATATCCATCTGGTGCAGGACTTCATGTTGGTCATCCTGAAGGTTATACCGCAACAGATATTCTTTCACGTTTAAAGAGGATGCAAGGTTATAATGTTCTTCATCCGATGGGCTGGGATGCTTTTGGTCTGCCTGCTGAGCAATATGCATTGGACACAGGGAATGATCCTGCGCAATTTACAAAGAAAAATATTGATAATTTTCGACGCCAAATTAAATCACTTGGCTTTTCATACGATTGGGATCGTGAAGTAAATACAACAGATCCTGATTATTACAAATGGACTCAATGGATCTTTTTACAGCTTTACAATAATGGCCTTGCCTACATTGACGAGGTTGCGGTTAACTGGTGCCCTGCACTTGGTACTGTTTTAGCTAATGAAGAGGTAATTGATGGAAAAAGTGAACGCGGAGGTCATCCAGTTGAACGCCGTCCAATGAAACAGTGGATGCTTCGAATTACTGCGTATGCCGATCGTCTGCTTGAAGACCTGGAAGAATTAGATTGGCCTGAAAGTATTAAAGATATGCAGCGCAACTGGATAGGCCGCTCAGAAGGTGCTGAGATTACCTTCAATATTGATGGACATGATGAAACATTTACCGTATTCACAACTCGCCCTGATACATTATTTGGTGCTACCTATGCTGTCCTTGCTCCTGAACATATCATTGTTGAAAAGATCACGACAGAAGATCAAAAGGAAGCGATTGCAGCTTATTTAGACAAAATTAAGAGTAAAAGTGACCTTGAACGTACAGATCTTGCAAAGGAAAAAACTGGAGTTTTCACTGGTGCTTATGCCATCAACCCGGCAAATAATGAAAAAATGCCAATTTGGATCGCTGATTATGTCCTTGCAAGCTATGGAACAGGAGCGATTATGGCTGTTCCAGGCCATGATGAACGCGACTATGAATTTGCCAAAGTATTTGATCTGCCAATCCGTCAGGTTGTTGCTGGCGGCAGTATCGAAAATGAAGCATATACTGGTGATGGTGAGCATATCAACTCAGGCTTCTTAAACGGTCTTAACAAAGTGGAAGCAATTAAAAAAGCCATTGCCTGGTTAGAAGAGCAAGGGATTGGAACGAAGAAAGTTACCTACCGTCTCCGTGACTGGTTGTTCAGCCGTCAAAGATATTGGGGCGAGCCGATTCCAATTATTCATTGGGAAGACGGTACAATGGCAACTGTTCCAGAAGACCAGCTACCCTTGATGCTTCCAAAAACAACCGAAATCAAGCCATCTGGAACAGGGGAATCACCACTTGCAAATATCGCTGATTGGGTAAATGTGGTTGACTCTGTAACAGGCAAAAAAGGACGCAGAGAAACCAATACAATGCCGCAATGGGCAGGAAGCTGCTGGTATTACTTGCGTTATATTGATCCTAAAAATAGCGAGCAGCTTGCTTCACCTGAAAAATTAAACGAATGGCTGCCTGTAGATATTTATATTGGCGGTGCGGAGCACGCTGTACTTCACTTGCTATATGCTCGTTTCTGGCATAAGTTTTTGTATGATATCGGTGTTGTCCCTACAAAAGAGCCATTCCAAAAGTTATTTAACCAAGGAATGATTCTTGGTGAAAATAATGAAAAAATGAGTAAATCGAAGGGTAACGTTGTGAACCCAGATGATATCGTAACTAGCCACGGTGCTGATACACTTCGTTTATATGAAATGTTTATGGGACCGTTGGATGCATCGATTGCCTGGTCTACCAATGGCCTTGATGGTGCACGCCGCTTCCTGGATCGTATTTGGCGCTTATATATTGAGGATAATGGTGTGTTAAATCCGAAGATTCAAGATACAGAAGAAGCAGCAAACCTTGAAAAAACATATCATCAAACCGTTAAAAAGGTGACAGAAGATTTAGAGGCACTTCACTTTAATACAGCCATTTCGCAAATGATGGTATTTATCAATGATGCTTATAAATCAACGGCTCTTCCTAAACAATATATGGAGGGATTTGTTAAACTTCTTTCACCAATTGCTCCTCATCTTGCTGAAGAGCTTTGGGAAAAGCTTGGGCATACTGATACGATTTCATATGAGGGATGGCCAGCATATGATGAGTCTAAGTTAATTGATAACGAAATTGAAATTGTCATTCAAGTTAACGGTAAAGTAAAGCATAAGCTTACTGTTCCAACTGGGGCCAGCAAAGAAGACCTTGAGCAAATTGCTATGGAAGATGAAAAAATCAAGGAACAAATTGAAGGAAAAACTGTTCGCAAGGTGATTACCGTTCCTGGGAAATTGGTAAATATTGTAGCAAACTAAAAGGTTGTAAAACTGGACTTCTGTCAGGTCCTAAGATAAAGTTTTAATAAATAAACATCCTCCTAATCGGGAGGATGTTTTTCTAAAAGGGGTGCTTGTTGTGGAAGAGGTAAAGATAATTACACCAGAGGAATTAAAGAAAAAGCTTGAAGCGGGGGAGAAGCTGGAGCTTGTTGATGTACGGGAGGACTTTGAAGTAGCACAGGGGAAAATTCCCGGTTCAAAACATATTCCGATGAATGAGATTCCTGGTAATCTGGATTATTTTGATAAAAATAAAGAATATATTTTCATATGCCGTTCAAGCCATCGCAGTGGAAATGTCTGTCTATATTTACAGGACCAAGGCTACAAAGTCCGTAATATGATTGGCGGCATGCTCGAATGGACAGGAAATGTAGAATGAAAAAAACAGGAAAGGTTCTGGCCTTTCCTGTTTTTTTAATCATTATACCTAGTCCTAGTAACTGCAGCACGGGTTGTATTTGGCTGTGGTTTCGCTTTTGTAAATTTCATAAGCAAGGCGAATATTCCCATTATCGGGAATGGAATTAAATTTACGATAGCCAGAATTTCTGGATTAAAGTCCGTTCCGATCCATAAGCCGTGGATGGTAACCATTATATAAAGAATGGGATTTAAAGCATGTAATTTTCGCCATCTAAGATAGCCGACCTTTTTACGCAGCTTTGATGTTATGAAGGTAATAATAAGAAAATAGAAAGACAACGTACCTAAAGCCATCGGAATCGGTTTATAGCTTGTATTAAATGGAACAAAAATTTCAGTCCATTTGAAACCTATATAGGTGTCAAGCAATAAAAGTCCTAAGTGTCCCCCTACCATGATTATCGCCCAGTTAGAAAGTTCTTCATGAAGATTAATGGTACTTGTCATCTTCTTTTTTCGTTTCTTCTGTACCTGCGAAAAAAGGCCAACAATCACAGTAAAATATAATAGTATATAGGCGACTGTACCTGTGCCTCGAATCATATACCATTCCAATGTCTGCAAAAGCTTCACCCTCTTTCTTATTTAAACATCAGGTCCCACCTGTAGTTGTATCAAAACGCCCGTGATGGCCAAAGCCTCCTCCAGAAGGTTGATTTCCATTTTGCGAAGAACTGCCATTATCGATGGCAGGCTGACCGTTATCCGCTGATGATCCATCACCAAAGTTAAGCGTAGGTCCGTTATCATTCGTTGTTTGGTCATCCCCAAGATTGGAGGAACTTCCATCATCAGTTGCTGACTGATTATTATTAGTTGTTGAGCCAATGGAATTTTGGTCATCCCCATTTTGAGCGGGGGGAGATTGTTGGCCTAAACTTTGACTTGCCGCTGATGATTGTGCAGTTCTATTGGAAATTGGTGTATTTTTATTTGTCAGTCCCAAGTACGAAACCATACCTGCAACAAGTGCAAGGCTTCCAAAGCTTACTCCCCATGAGGTAAATTGCTTTTTGTCCAATTTAATGGCCCCTTTCAAAAAATGTCTTCTAAGCATTTAAGTAAATATTCCGTATATCATCTCGTGACTAATTTGTACTTTACAACCCAAAACTTAAAATTCTCTTAAATTTTTCTATAAAGTTAGTTTTTATATTGTAATTTTCTCCAAAATAATTCAGATTTAAAATTCATTTTATAAAATTCTGAAAAAATGTTAATAATGGATAAAAAGCTGAAAGGGGAGAGGATATTGATTCAGGTTAAACTATTTGACCGGGAGCATGAAAAGGATTTAGAAAAAGAGATGAATCGTTTTTTGAAAGGAATAGATGAGAGGAAATTAGTCGATATCAAATATGATGTTGCAGCAATACCGGAAGAAGAGGAAGAGGAACAAATTTATTGTTTTACCGCAATGATTATCTATCGGTCATGATTACAAATCATGACCGATCATTTTTTTGATTTTTTTTGAGTATTGAGCTGCATTCGTCCCAGCAAGACGGCCTGTAACAAGAGCAGCAGTTATATTGTAACCACCTGTATATCCGTGAATATCAAGAAGTTCTCCACAGAAATATAGACCATTCATTTTCTTTGATGCCATCGTTTGCGGTTCAATTTCCTTTACCGATACGCCGCCTCCGGTAACAAACGCTTTTTCCAGAGGGAGCGTACCATTCACCCGAAAGGTAAAACTTTTGCTTAGTTTTGCAAAAGCGCGGATTTTTTCATTGGAAATGGTACCGCCCTGCATGTTCTGATCAATCTCCGCTTGCTCGAGCAAAAATAACAAGTAGCGTTCCGGGAGAAACCCTTTAAGAATGTTTTTAATGCTTTTCTTGGAATCCGTTTTAACATCTTTCACGATTTCTTGAAAGATTTCTTCTTCTGTTCGGTCTGGAAGCACATCGAGACTCATGACTACTTCACTTAGGTTCCATTTTTTCATTGCTTTTATGACAAACTGGCTGCAGCGCAGTACTGCGGGACCGCTGATCCCAAAATGAGTAAAGATCATATCCATCCGATGGGAAATGAGCGGTTTACCTTTTGGATTTAAAACACTAAGATTGATATCTCTTAGCGAAAGGCCCTGAAGTGTTTTAGCTTGAATAAAAGGCTCATTGGATGTTATCGGGACTTCTGTTGGAAAAAGCTCAGTAATCGTATGTCCAGCTTTTTCTGCCCAGGCATAACCATCTCCTGTTGACCCGGTATGGGGGACAGATTTACCCCCAACTGCCACAACGATCGCCTTTGTTGT
>JAUZQA010000131.1 GCA_030705665.1 Bacillota bacterium | reverse complement strand
ATATTATAACAGAATAAAAAGCTGAGAAGATGCTTTTAAAGAATGTGAAGGATTGAACTTAAACTATCCTGAGACGTTACTTCAATAAGAAAAAAGCATTACCGTTGTTCCAGTAATGCCCCCATTAGTTTAAGTGAAACATTTCACAATCAAACTAAATACTCTTATATCTGAATAATTTATATGTTTTTATTAGCATAATAAGAATTGGGGTCTTTGTCGAGACCACCTCATTTGTTTAACTTAATCCCCCATTTAATTAAAACTTGTGATGATTAATCGTTTTTTATTCGTGTTACATTAGTTAAATTGGAGGTGAATAAATGGATCAACACCTACATCACGTAGAACAACATTTTTCTGGATCTGACTTCATTCGAGATGTTGTCATTGGTATGTCAGACGGATTAACCGTACCGTTTGCATTAGCTGCTGGTCTGTCCGGTGCTGTTGATACATCAACATTAATTCTCACTGCCGGAGGCGCTGAAATTGCAGCAGGTTCAATTGCAATGGGACTTGGCGGATATTTGGCAGGAAAAACAGATGCGGAACATTATGAATCTGAACTTGCCCGTGAACGGCGCGAAGTAATAGAACTACCAGAGCGTGAAGAAGAGGAAGTATCTGAAATTTTCAGGGAATATGGGCTTGAAGAAGACCAAATCAAACCGATTACTAAAACCATGAAAAAAAAACCTGAAAAATGGGTGGATTTTATGATGAAATTTGAATTGGGGCTAGAAAAGCCGGAGCCGACAAGAGCGAGAAACAGTGCGATTACCATTGCTATTTCTTATATTGTTGGAGGGTTAATCCCTTTGTTTCCATATTTTATCTTTCATAAACCTGCAACAGCATTAATGGTTTCTGTTATTGTCACACTTATTGCATTACTGATTTTTGGATATGTAAAAGGAAGGTTTACAGGAACTTCTCCGGTGAAGAGTGCTTTTCAAACTATGATTACTGGAGGACTTGCCGCAGCAGTTGCATTCGGTCTAGCAAGAATTCTCACCTGACGGTTGAATTCGTATGTGGTAAACGATAAATACATTCATCTCCTGCCTAGTGGTGGGTCAATTCGTGTGGGGTCAATGGATATTTGCTAGGAGGATGTGCTGAGGAAAAAACCTTAACAATAGATTGATTTTATGATGAGGTCTGAGTGAGGTTTAGAAAAACCAGAACCAACCAAGACAAGAAAAAGTTCATTAACAATGCAATTTCCTATCGAAGGAGGACTTATCCCTTTACTTGCCTACCTCGTCTTTTCCCATCATATACTTGCTAAAAAAATTCATCATTATGACATTGATTTTTCGTTTGATATTCGGATACATAAGAGGTAGATTTACTGGTACTGCTCTATGGTAAAGTGCATTCCAAACCATGTTAGTCGGGGGACTAGCAGCCTTTGTAGCAAGTACTTGCCCGATTACATCTGCACATTAATTTTCAATGGAATTTCTAATATATTAGTGCAGATAATAATTATGAAAGAGCAAATCTATAAATAAATATCTTATTAATAAATGGAGGAATTTTTAATGGAATTAAAAGATTATGGAGCAAAACCATATGTAACCAATATTGAAGAAGCAACGGTTCAAAACAATAACTACCGGACAGCATTATGGACAGGACAAAACCTTCAATTAACATTAATGTCTATTGAAGTAGGAGAAGATATTGGTTTAGAAGTTCATCCGGATCATGATCAATTTTTACGTATAGAAAAAGGTAAGGGGCTTGTTCAGATGGGAACTAGTAAAGACATTTTGGAATTCGAAGTAAAAGCTGAGAAAGACTATGGAATTTTTGTGCCTGCAGGTAAATGGCATAATGTTACTAATACAGGTGATCAACCATTAAAACTTTATTCTATTTATGCACCGGTTCAACATCCTTTTGGTACTGTGCACGAAACAAGAGCTGATGCAATTGCTGCTGAAGAAAAAAAAGAATAGTAATACATATAAAACTAATTTAAATTAAAAGGCTTAAACAAAAAAATGTTTTTGTCAAACCGCATAGAAATACAAAGTGACATTACCTACCATCTGCTCAAACTGACCGATAAACCGTCAGACTTTTTTGGGGGTCATTTTTTCTTCTTGGAATTTTTTAACGTTGTGAACCCCCATTTTTCGGGTCTTTACCCTTATATGGATCAACATGAATGTTAACCCTCGTATTTTTTAATGTTTCATTCATGTCTTTTTTCAAGCTTCCAATAATATTATGTGTATCTGTAACTGTAAGTTCTGAGGGAACCGTAATATGAAAATCAATATGTTTCACATTTCCAGACTTTCTTGTCTTAAGTTTATGATAATCGATAAATTGATGACTATGGTTAAGAATGACTTTTTTCACCTCTGCTTCTTCTTCATCAGATAATTTTGAATCTAGAAGGAAGTCAAAAGCATTTTTGCATAGTTCCCATGCCTCTTTGATGATCATTAGCGCTACAAGGATAGCCACAATCGGGTCAAGAATACTAAAACCTGTAAGTTTGATCAGCAGAATGCCAATTCCTACTCCCAAAGCAGTGTAAACATCTGTTTTCAAATGAAGAGCATCTGCCTCTAACGCCATAGAATCTTCTTCCTTTGCCACCTTTAATAGAATTCTTGAAACCACCAAATTGATTAATGCTGAAATAAACATGACGCCTATCGCAATATTCGTTTGTTCTAATTCAGCAGGCGCAATTAATTTTTTGACTGCCTCAGTAATAATCATAATAGCTGCTACAAAGATCAAAAGGCCTTCGATGAGAGCAGACATATTCTCTACTTTTCCATGTCCATAAGGATGTTTTTCATCAGCAGGCATAGTAGACACTTTGACAGAAATGAAAGCAATGAAAGAAGCGATAAGATCCATTCCGGAATGAATGGCTTCAGAAATAATACTAACTGATCCACTCAAAATCCCTGCGATCACTTTAAAAATGATCAGAATGGTGTTCGATATAATAGATAAAGAAGCAACCTTCACTTTTCTATTTGAATTAAACATAAATAAACCTCTCCTTCACACCCCATTTATAGGAATGCAATTACAATGACCTCTCTCTGACTTTACGTTGTTAATTATATTCTCAAAAAATAATATCGTCAATTATAATTGAGAATATTTTAATATAATTGAGAATGATAATTGCATTCATCCTCTTTGATATTAATTTTTTTAATGAATAATCGCTAAGACTAATGATAATAATTATTACTTAGATGCAAAAGTATAATTCCTATCACTTTTGATAAAGTAAGTACTTGTGGATAACAAGCAATTGTTATAATCAAATAACGGATAATTCACCCGTAATCATAATAAAGGGAATAAGCATCCTTATCCCTTTGTTTGCTTACAAAGAAATTAAAGACAAATCTAGCAGAGCCAATGGTTTTATCAAAAAGAGTGGTTTGGCTTTTATTAGGATACAATCGATATTTAAAACCTTTGTATTGAAGCATGGGTAACACCACCTTCAACGGTAGGTTTATAGTACCATTATATCCCCGAACATGAGTTTGAAAAAGAAAAACAGCCGAGAACACCCACGGCTAAAGCCACGGGTGTTCTCGGCTGAAACATAAAAATATTAGATAGACAATGATAGTTTTTATTTTAATCCAAGTGCAAGTTGGAAAGCTTTAACAACCAGCAGTACTATTGCAACTACAAGGTATAGCCGAAGGGTTACCATCCCAAAAGTTCTTCCTTTAGATGGAATAACTCTAGGCAGCTCAGTTAACGGAGCCATTCTCCATGTCATCCGATCAAGTTTCACTTCCGTTTTTTCCTCTTTTTTATTCTTGCGAAGCAATTGAATGAACCCAGCAATTAGTAAGGTTGCAAGTAGAATAGAAGATAATACTTTAACCAGTAAATTAACATCAATAGTTGGGAACATCGTTGTTGTTGCAAGAATCAATGAGAGCATGACTAAAATCCCAACAATAATCATGCTTAGAGCATTTTGCCAAGGCTTATTCACCCATGGACCCAGAATATGTTTGTCATTGCATAGTAAAACAAGAAAAACTGTGGCACTTGGCAGCAATACACCGGCAAGGGCCTGCACCAAAATGGTCATAAGACCTAAAGGTGCGTTAGGAATTAAGACAATACTTGCAGCTAAAGCAATAATGATGACAAAGGTTGTATAGAATCCTTTTGCTTCGCTCCATTTGCGATGCAAGGAATGATTGACCTTAAATACATCTCCATACGCATAGGAAGTTGATAATGTTAAAGCGGCTGCACCGATAATGGAGGAATTCAGCAAGACTACAGCAAAAATATTACCGGCACTAATACCGACTGTTTTACTTAAAGCAGCGGCAACAGAAGCGCTATCTACAAAGTTTCCGGCAAAAGACGTTCCTTTAAATGCGAATGCGGCAGTAATAATTAAAGCAGCTGCACCAAGTACAACAAAGAATGATCCAATAATCGTATCAGCACGTTCGTAATTCATCCAACGCGGTGTAAGACGTTTATCAATAACATTGGATTGTTGAAAAAATAATTGCCAAGGGGCTACAGTAGTACCAACAATGCCAATGATTAAAAGCATTACATTGGAATTTAGACCACCTTGAATATGCGGCTTCAAAATATCATTCATAATTGGAGCAGCTGCAGGATGGCTCATGAATGCCAATGGAATGACAATTAAATTCGTAATAATACAAATGTACATAAACTGTTCCCAACGACGGAAACTCCCGGTAACGGTAAAACCGATAAGCAACAGAGCGGCGGCAGGTACTGAGATATAAGGTTTAACACCCAAATGGCTCATCGCCATACTTATTCCAATAAATTCTGTCACGATGGTTAAGAAGTTTACCAAAAATAAATCTCCGACAGAAAACCATCCCCAAAAACGTCCAAATCTTTTAAAAATAAGCTGGGCATGACCAACTCCTGTTACTAATCCTAAACGGACCACCATTTCTTGAGAAACGATTAAAACAGGAATCAATAATAAAAGAACCCACAATAGACTGGTACCATAGTTTTGCCCTGCCTGTGTATAGGTTGCTACACCACCTGCATCATTATCTCCAACCATAACGATTAATCCTGGACCCATAATGGCAAGGAGTGTACGAAGGCGAGCACCCCAGGTTTTCCTTGGAGCAAGATCATGCTGGCGGATGGTTCCAAATGCTCCCTTAATATCCCCTTGATGGGCGGCATCAAGGACAGCTGAATGAGTTAAAACATTAGCTTGATTTTTCATAGTTTTTCCCCCTTACTAACCTGGGGTGGGGTTATCAATCAATATTTTAAAGAGAGTGATAGGCCGCCCCCGGCTTTTTTCCTTTTGATATTATGACTGTATTAAAGCAAATTAGATGTTTACATCTCGGATGAGGACTACTATCACTGTTACCTTCCACGGCCTGTCACCTCCAAAAAAATTTTTTTGTGTGCTGCTTACAAAAATACTAAAAACCCCCCTAAATGGCATAGGGGGGTGAAAAAATCGCACAGAAAAAAACACGACATTACTCACAATCCCCCATGTTGAGCTTTGGCACTGCACAACGTAGAGTTCATGAACTCAGCCACCTTATGTAAAGCCTTAATCCGGCAATACCTGTTCTACCCATTGGCGTCTTTCGACGTTTCCGGGCAGTGGCCTGTGTTTGTACAGACGCCTCACCTAACGAGAATTAGAGAGATATTTAGTTAGAATTTCTTAACACTCCTATCAGTCTATTACCTAGATCATCAAAAGTCAATTATTTTCATAACTCTTCTAATTGCCTACCAATTTATTTTTTACAATCAGTGCTCTTTATGTTCTAATTAGAAAACAATCTGCAAACAGCAACACTCTTTTATGAAATTTCCTAATTTAGCATTTCTTCAATTTGTTCAATCAATCTATAGTTATCATGAATTTCCTTGCACCTTTAATTATTCTTTGCCCCATCCTGAATCCAGTTTTTAAATGTTTGTATCAGATCCTTATTCAAAGGCTTTTGTCCAAACGGCATCTGCGGTTGAACTTTACCAGTAAGATGCTCGTATAGCAGACTCTTATCAGGATTGCCCGGAGTTACTTCCTTCGAAATTCCAGAATAGCTTGCAAATTGAGTATGACATTGGATGCAGGAATTCTTCACAACAGGTAGAATGTCTTTTTGAAAACTTGGATGGGCAACGACGCCCGTCGAGGCTAAAGCCTTAGGTACTGAACTCATTCCTTGATAGGTTAGTACGCCTAACCCGATCATGATTACGGCTGCCATACCCAGTGCAATCGGTCGTTTCCTAGCTTTTCTACTCGGATTACGATCAATCCATGGTAAGAAAAATAACACAAGAATCCCTATCAAAGGCAGTCCCACCATCGCTAGGACATCCAATTTGCCAGGGAAATACTTCAGAAGTTGATACACACCGAAGAAATACCAGGCCGGCTCAGGTGTATAATGTGCTTTGTTTAATGGATCGGCCGGATCGCCCAAGTCCTTTGGAAAATAACCTGAAAGGACGAAAAGGGCAACTACGATAATCAAGATAAAAAAAGACATCCGAAAAGCTACATTTGGCCAAAAAGGGCGTGACTTCTGGGTAATATCTTCTCCCATCTTCTTTGCTTCAGCAAGTTCGTCTGTAGAAGCCATACCTTGACGAAGAACAAAAAAGAAATGGGGCATAAAGCTTAATAAGATCAACACCGGAAGAACAAGCATATGTATGGAGTAGAACCGGGTCAATGTCGCTCCCGTTACTTGTACGCCATCACGCATCAGCCGTACGAGAAAATCTCCGATCCCTGGTACATAACTTGCCATTGCTGTACCAACCGTCGTTGCCCAATATCCCTCTTGATCCCAAGGTAAAAGATAACCAGTAAAGGCTAACCCGACAGTTCCCAGAAGCAGAACGACCCCCATAACCCATGTTAACTCGCGAGGCTTTTTATAAGCTCCTTCATAAAATACTCGAAGCATATGTAAAACAACTAAAACAATCATGAAATTTGCGCCCCATGAATGTAAGGAGCGAACATAATGCTCAGCAACCGAAGCTTGTATAGCTTTAACACTGCTGTAGGCTTCACTGGCAGAAGGCTTGTATACTGTAGCCAGTAAAATTCCTGTTACCGCCTGATTGATAAAAGCAAATAAAGTCGCAAAGCCTAAATAGTCTAAAAAATTACTTCGTTTCGGAACAGGGTGCTTAAACATAGAGTCTAGGAGTTCTTGAACTTTTAATCGTTCATCAAGCCATTTTTTCAAACCAACATTCCTCCTACTCTTACAGAATCCCCTTGAACTTTAATCACTCGGCGGTGTAAAGGTTTTGGAGGTGGTCCAGAGAGAACATTTCCTTTAAGATCGTATGTTCCTCCATGACATGGACACATGAATTTTTTCGCTGCATCTACGTAATTTACCGCGCACTGCAGGTGGGTACAGTGAAAATCCAAAGCAAGCCAGCCTTCCGTTCCCATGTTGAGTACGTAGACTCCTTCTTCGGAATTTCCTTGATATGTAACTAATTTAGGGACGCCTTCCTCAAAATCAGACACTTTCCCCACTTCTTTCAGCGCCTCAGCATTTGCTGCCGGCGGTTCCAGGAACTTCGCTGCGGTACCAATGTAACCTAGTGCCATCGCAGTTCCTGCTGCCCCTACACCAAGAGTTAAAAAACGTCGACGCGACATTCCCGATTCTGTTTTCTCATCCATTGATTTCAACCTCTCATCATTCTAGTTGTTCTACAGACCATATCAATCCTTCTACATTCATTCAATTCAGAACAAGCAAAAAGGATGCTTTATATTCATATTTTTTGAAAAATGACTCTAACATTCTATATAATCAATAAAATGAGGGATGGAGTATATAACTCCATCCAGAGCAAGTTGACATACTACTAATTCAAATTATTTAATGTGGATCATTCCAGCCATGTAGCCATCATTAGCCATTGCCCAACCTTTGGCGGAGTCTGGTTTACTTTGATCGCCGGCTCCATCGCAAGGAACATTACAGAGCCAATGAAAATCACCGGCTTTATCGGCATTAATCGTAAAGGTAGTAACTGAAGGAACTCCATCTTCTTTAGCTCCTGGGAATTGGACGTTTAAGTTAAGATCTTGGGACACCAAATCATGAGCACCGCTGTCATAATTATAGACTGTGACTTCCATTGGAACACCTTTTTTAACGTTAATATCGGCTGGTGAGAAGCTGTCATGGATTTTTCCATCAGTTCCTAATTTTAATCCATCTTTAATCGTCATAGAAAAGTTTTCTTTAGCCGGCTGTTGGTCCAGTACATGAATTTTCCCGGCCATGTAGCCATCGTTAGCCATTGCCCAGCCTTTGGCGGAGTTTGCACTTGTATCGCCAGCGCCATCACAAGTTACATCGCAGAGCCAATGAAAATCACCTGTTTTGTCAGCAGTAACAGTAAATGTAGTTACAGATGGATCTCCTTTCTTTTTGGACCCTGGAACTTTTACGTTGAGATTAAGATCTTTGGCAACAAAATCATGAGAACCATCATCATAGTTGTAAACAGTTACTTTAGTTGGTACTCCCTTAACTACAGTAAGATCAGATGGTGAATACGAATCATGCATTTTTCCATCGGAACCTTTTTTCAGGCCAGGTATAATGGTCATAGTTTGCTCAGCTTGAGCTTGAGCGGCTACTTTTGAAGTTTGAGTTGTTTTGGGCGTAGCCACTTTGGTAGTTGCCGTCGGAGTTGTTGAGCCACAAGCGGTTAGTCCAAACGTTGCTAACAGAACAACAGGTGCGATTAAAGCTAGTCTTTTTTTCATCACTAAAGCCTCCAAATTAATTAATATTGTCTATTCACAAATCCTTTTCGCGCCTTTATTATTTCATCTTTTAATTAGCGCAGATAGAGAAGTAAATACTCAATTTAAAAGGACAAATGTCCTTAAGATAGGGTGTATTTTGTCCTTTTAAAGCAGAAAAAACAAAAAGCTGTCGAGTTTTTGATATGCTCCCCTTAAGGTAGACAGATTAAAAAATAAAAATCTGTTTTGCCTTAGGGGGAGCTTTTTATGTCCAATAAATTTTATTCTAAAGAGTTTAAGTATGAAGTGTTGACGGCT
>JAUZQA010000130.1 GCA_030705665.1 Bacillota bacterium | reverse complement strand
TATAAAATTAATGGATATCCCCTGCTATTGAGCCGGTTGATTTCCGCTCCGGTCACTCGCTTTCCGCGGGGAGGTCCTTCCTGGAGCCTCCTCGGCACTTAGGCGCCTGTGGGGTCTCCAGTGCCCTCTGATCCCGCAGGAGTCGAGTGCCCTCCGCTCCAATCAACCGGGTGCCAAATGAACCTAAAGTATTGCAACACACTTCTTTTGAATAGATTTCATTTTAAAGAGAATAAGGAGGATCAGTAGGAGCCCCGTTATCATCTCTGTAATAAACTTCGGTTCTTTTTTAAATATATTGAAAAGGATCTGTGTTCTCTTCAGACGGGATAAACTCAACCTGGAAACCAGCCTTTTGGCATAATTCGCCTAAAGTTTGTGCGACTCCTTTTTTCATCACTTTTTCCACATTATGTCCCGGATCAATCAGATTTAGTCCCTGCATCATAGCATCATGTGCGGTATGATAATAAATATCCCCTGTCACATATACATCAGCCCCTTTGAACTTTGCCTGACTAAAATATTTATTACCATCACCGCCCAAGACAGCCACTTTTTTTACCTTTGAATCTAAGTCACCGACAACACGAACCCGATCTACCTCTAAGACTTTTTTAACCTTTTCCGCAAATTCGGATAATGTCATCTCATCTACTGTTCCGATTCTGCCCAGTCCCAGTACCTCTCCCTTGTTTTCAACAGGATAAATATCGAAAGCTGGTTCCTCATATGGATGTGCTTTTAACATTGCAGTCAACACTTTTTTCACTTGTAATTCCGGTACAATCGTTTCAATTCTTACCTCATCAACCGTCTCCATAACCCCAGGCTTGCCAACGTAGGGCTTTGTTTGATCCCCAGGCAAAAACCTTCCCGTACCATTTGCAGAAAAAGTACAATGGCTGTAATTGCCAATAAAACCGGCACCTGCATCCCCCAGTGCCTTCCTCATAATCTCAGCACTTTCTGCAGGTACATACACAACAATTTTCTTAAGTGCAGTTTCAACTGTTGGAACAAGCACTTCAGGCTTTTGTATTCCCAGTGCCTTAGCGAGCAAATCATTCACCCCGCCTTTTGTAACATCAAGGTTTGTATGGGCAGCATAGACGGCGATATCATTCCTTAAAAGTTTTTCAATCATTCTTCCTTGAGTGGTATCGGTTATAAGATTTTTGAGCGGGCGGTAAATCGGCGGATGATGTGCAATAATAAGCTGTACATCATTCTTGATCGCTTCATCAATGACATTTTCGAGGACGTCCAATGTAACTAACACACGCTCTACTTTTTTGTTTAAACGGCCAATCTGTAAGCCCACTTTATCCCCTTCCATAGCAAGTCCTTTTGGGGAAAATTGTTCAAAAAGTTGAATAATTTCATAACCATTCGCAACTTTCATTATTTTATTACCTCCTCTACCTTGTTAATCATTTGGAGAAGTTCTTGTCTTTTGTTCGTTGTTTCTGTTGATGGTGCGGCGTTTTCAAGTTGATCAAGAATCTTTTGCCATATTTGTGCTTCCATTTTCCATTTTTTCAGAAAAGCCTCTCCTTGTTTTTTCATCAAAAAAGGACCTAATAATAGTTCAGTTTCTAAATTGATAGTGTATGGCTTAAGCGGCTCTCCTTTTTCTGCGACAAGAATCTCATATATTTTTCCATCTTCCTCCATAATTTCTTCCTCAACTAATTGCCATTTGTTCTCCAGAAGCCATTTTCGAATTGTAACGGCACTAATATTAGGCTGTAAGATCAAACGTTCAATGTCCCCCAATTTTTCTTTGCCTCTTTCTAATATACTGGTGATCAACCCTCCACCCATTCCGGCAATTGTAATGCAGTTTACCTCATCTGGTTCAATAACGTCTAAACCATCACCCATCCGAACCATGATCTTTTCTGATAAGCCCTCTTCTTCAACATGCCCCTGTGCCGATTCGAAAGGCCCTAAGACAACTTCACCAGCAACAGCAAAAGAAACAAGCCCTTTTTTCACTAAATAACAAGGTAAATAAGCATGATCTGAACCAATATCAGCTAATTTTGAACCATTTGGAACAAAACGAGCTACTGTTTCTAACCGCTCCGATAACTTTTCTGTATTCAAAAATCCCACCACAACTTTCCAATTAAACTTCATTTATTTCCTTTTGTAAGTATAAAAAAAGTCCTTTACATATGCAAAGGACTTTTGAAGAGATTTTACTTACTTTATTTGTGATACCCACTTGGCCATGGCATCAGCCTTATCTTCCGGAACAAGGTTTGGAGGCATATTCCCTTTACCATGAGTGATAATCTGCTTAATTTGGTCTACAGAGAGTTTACTTCCAATGCCTTTTAATGATGGACCTACTACTCCCTGATATTGATCACCATGACAGCCTATACATGTGCTTTTATAAATCCCCTCTGGATTGGCAGCTGAAGCAGTTTCTGTTTTAGCGGTAGAAGTAGTTCCACTTTTTTGTTGGGCTGTACTTTTTGAATCTCCAAGCCCCTTAAAGGACAAGCCAAACATTAAAACGATACCAAACACCATGATAATGACAAATGGGATAACCGGATTACGATTCATAAAATTTACCTCCTTATGTAAGATTTTCTTCTTGATATTACTGTTACCAACTATTTTACTTGAAAAAAGTTTGAAGGAAAAGTCTAATTGTCAATTTATAGACAAAATAAACTTTCCCATCTATCAAATAATATCAGTCTCATAAGGAAAAATATTCTGCAAAGTGATTATTATGCCAAAAAAGATAGAAAGGCCTATTTGCAAAATAAAAGACAATTCAGTAAAATAAAGGTTAAACAATGAAAGCGAAAACAATTATCAAAAAGTTTTAAAGCCTGACCATTTTAACCACATGATCTTAGAATACTTCACACTAAGTATGTGCTTTTTAAATGATCAGGCCCATTTAGATATTCTTTATTCTAAAAAGTCTTTTAAGCGTTTGCTGCGGCTTGGGTGGCGTAATTTTCGTAGTGCCTTAGCTTCGATCTGTCTAATTCGCTCACGAGTAACGCCAAACACTTTTCCAACTTCCTCAAGTGTTCGGGTACGGCCGTCATCTAATCCAAAACGAAGACGCAAAACATTTTCTTCACGGTCAGTTAATGTATCTAGTACATCTTCAAGCTGTTCCTTTAATAACTCATAGGCTGCATGCTCAGATGGTGATGTTGCATCTTGATCTTCAATGAAATCGCCAAGATGTGAATCATCCTCTTCACCGATTGGTGTTTCAAGTGAAACTGGCTCTTGAGCAATCTTTAGGATCTCTCTTACTTTTTCTGGTGATAAATCCATATCTTCACCAATTTCTTCCGGTGTTGGTTCACGCCCTAAATCTTGAAGCAGCTGTCTTTGTACACGAATAAGTTTATTAATGGTTTCTACCATATGAACCGGTATACGAATGGTTCTTGCTTGGTCAGCAATGGCTCTTGTAATCGCTTGGCGAATCCACCATGTTGCATACGTACTAAATTTATAACCTTTGTTATAATCAAACTTTTCAACGGCTTTAATGAGGCCCATATTTCCTTCTTGAATAAGATCCAGGAATAACATTCCTCTTCCAACGTATCGCTTAGCTATACTCACGACTAGACGCAGGTTTGCTTCAGCCAATCGACGTTTTGCTTCCTCGTCGCCTTCTTCAATTCGTTTAGCCAATTTAATTTCTTCCTCGGCTTTTAGTAAATCGACCCTTCCAATTTCTTTCAGATACATCCGGACGGGATCGTTAATTTTAACACCGGGAGGAACGCTTAAATCGTTTAAATCGAACTCATCGTCGTCTTCTTTCTCAAGTTCTTTGGTATCAGGATCTTCTTCTTCGTCACTATCACCAACTAATTCAATGCCTTGATCGCCAAGGAACTCATAAAATTCATCCATTTGATCGGAATCTAATTCGAAATTAGACATTCTTTCAGCAATATCATCATAGGCAAGGACTCCAGTTTTCTTTCCTAATACAGTTAACTGGGCTTTTACTTGTTCAAAGGTTAATTCATTCTCAACCTCTTTTGAACGTGCTGATTTTTCAGCCATATGTCCCCCTCCTTCTAAAAATCAAAATCAATAAGAACATGTAAATGGGATTTATAACAATTTCCGCAGCTCTTTAATTTCCTCTGCAATGGCAGCTGCTTTCATATAATCCTTTTGTCTTTCCGCTTCCTTTAACTCAACATCTTTTTCTTTTATCTTTAACATTTTTTGATAATTCAACACCTGTTTGATATAATCAGTTAATTCTTGATCGCTTATTTCCTCATTTACAGCCATCATTTCAATGTTCGCAACAAGCCTGCGAAGTTTGTCATCTTGGATATAGGTTAAAAATAAGCTAGGGTCTGGATCATCATGATCCTCATAAAAACCAAATAAGTAAGTAATAATTGCTTGATGTTCATCAATATTAAAAGTATTCCCCTGCATTAATTCTTGAACCCTATAGGCGACATCGCGATTTTTTAACATATGATTAATCAAGCGGCGTTCTGCTGTATAATGCGCAGGTTTTAATTCATTAGCCTGCTTTGTAAGTAACACGGGACTTACTTTTACTTCATTTTGTCCCTTCGTTTTTCTTTTTTCTGCAAAAAAGATTTGTTTTTGCTGTTGTTTTAAGGCATCTAAAGAAAGTGAAAATTCTGTTGCTAACTGTCTTAAATAATGGTCTCGTTCAACAGCTTTCGGCAAATTACTTATTTCTTTTACTATTTGTTCGATATAGGATAGCCTATCTCCTTCTTGCTGAAGATTTTTTCCTCTTCGAAAATAAAGAAATTTGAACGACATCCATGTTAAGCTTGCCCCAATGACTTCATTACGAAATCGTTCAGCACCATTTTTTTTTATATATTCATCAGGATCAAGCCCATCAGGCATTAACGCCACTTTTATGGAAAATCCTGCATCCATAAGAAGGTTACCGGCTCTATATGCTGCCTCAATTCCAGCTTTGTCTGAATCATAGCAAATGGTAATGGATTGGACGTTTTGACGAATCAGGGATATATGTTCATCTGTAAGTGCTGTTCCCATCGTGGCAATCCCGTTTTCAACTCCTGATCGATCAGCAGAAATTACATCTGCAAAGCCTTCGAACAGGATCGCAGTCTGTAACTTTCGAATCGAGGCCCGCGCTAGATGAAAATTATATAAAATTTTACTTTTATTAAAGATTGCTGTTTCGGGACTATTTAAATATTTGGGCTCATTATTGGCCCCTAATGATCTCCCTGAAAAAGCAATCGTTTTCCCATTTCGGTCAAAAATCGGAAACATAATACGATCACGAAACCTGTCAAAATAAGACCCGTCTCTTTCACGTTTTATTATTAAACCGGCTTTTTCCATCCATTCAGGCTTAAAATCTCTTTTCGTCAGAAATTTATAAACAAAATCCCAAGAATTAAGTGAGTACCCAATTTGAAATTTATCAATTGATTCCCGAGTAAATCCTCGGTTCAAAAGATATTCAAGAGCATCCTGCCCCTCTTTTGTATTTACCAGTAAATGGTGGTAAAATTTACTTAAAAGTTCATGGGCATTAATCATCTCTTGAATTTCATCGGATACCTTTTTTTCTTTTCCAAAGCTAGGTGAACTTATTTGAAGTTCAATATTGGTTTTTTCGGCCAACTTCACTGCAGCTTCTTGAAAGGATATGTTTTCAAGTTCCATTAGAAAAGTAAAAACATTTCCACCAGCTCCGCATCCGAAGCAATGAAAAATCTGTTTATCAGATGAAACGGAAAATGATGGGGTATTTTCTCCATGGAATGGACATAATCCGAAGTAATTTCGCCCTTGTTTTTTTAGCTGAACATAGTCACTGATTACATCGACAATATCAACAGCCTGACGAATCTCATTTAATTTTTCTTCGGCAATTAGTTCTGCCATGAAAACAGCTCCAATTTTTACTTAACAGGTATTCTAGATAAAAATCTAAATTCCTGCAATTTCCGACAAGTTTTTTGTTCATTCGCTCATAAATTTTGCCCGATCCTCGATAGTAAATCGTTTTGGCCCCTTCCCAAAGATTCCTTGCTCCTTACCAGTATCCACATAAATCCAAGTTGCAAACAAAGAATTGTTTTTACATGGTTGAGGCAATAAAGAGAGTTTTAATTGAAAAACGGGAAGCGATTTCGACAATTTCCCCTTTTACCGGGCATGAGTCTGCATCAACCAAGATAGCTGGTCTAGCATTTTTATAAGTATTAATTCTACATCACTCCGCATATTCCTTCTTTATGAGCAAACTTTTACCCCAAAAGGAATAATGTCGAATTTTTTTAGTTCGATTCCCTTGACATCTAAACAATAAATAGTTTATTCGTTCATATGCAAGTCTAAACCTAAAAACTTATATTTTTATCACAATTTTTTATTATAGTACATTTACTCCACTTTTGCTATTACTTTTTTATTTATCACACCAACTCATATATATGTATGTGGCGCTGAAGAAAAAACACATAATCGTTGATTATGTGCAAAAAAAACTATTTTTTTTGGAAATAGTGTAAAATCACATTTGCCGTTTCCTCAACTGCCTTATTTGTCACATCAATAATTTGGCAGCCAATTTTGTTTGTTATTTTTTCAAAAAATGTTAATTCCTCTTTGATTCGATTGATGTTAGCGTAGCTGGCTTGATCGTTTAACCCTAATGAAATTAACCGTTCCCTCCTGATAAAGTTTAATTTTTCAGGACTTATTTTTAAGCCAAAACATTTTTCTGCAGGTATTTTATACAACTCTTCTGGCGGATCTACTTCTGGTACAACCGGAACGTTAGCTACCTTTAAACGTTTATGTGCCAAATATTGTGATAAAGGTGTCTTAGATGTTCTAGATACACCAATTAAAACAATATCAGCTTTTAAGATCCCCCGTGGGTCCCGTCCATCATCATATTTTACAGCAAATTCAATGGCTTCAACCTTTTTAAAGTAATCTTCGTCAAGCTTTCGGACTAATCCAGGCTCGCAAAGAGGAGTCTTTCCAGTAAAATCTTGGATTTGATCCATTAGTGGTCCCATTAAGTCAACCGCTATTATACCCGCTTGTTCTGCCTGCTCCTTCATGAATGTACGCATTTGGGGCTTAACTAGGGTATATGCCACCATTGCTTGATCGAGCTTGATCAATGTGATCACTTCAGAGATATTTTCTTTATCCTCCACATATGGAAAGGTCTTTATTTTCATTCCGGAACCATTGAACTGTGTTATCGCAGCTTTTGTTACTAATTCAGCTGTTTCTCCAACGGAATCGGATACCACATAAATAATTGGCAAGTTCATTCTTCCTGACCAGCTCCTCCTTGATACTCATTTTCACTCTTTTCCCAGTGCCAAAAAGGCCTTTGTGATGTTTGTTTTCGTAATTCTCCCAATTACTTCTATTCCTTTTTCAGATTTTCTTACAATAGGAACAGCATCAATCTGCTTTTCAATTAATTTTTTGGCCACATCGATCAATAGATCATCTTTTTCACACATCGTGATATTTGGCATTCTTGTCATGATAATATTGACAGGAATCGTATTTAACTCTTGCTTGCCGATACTAGCCCTTAACAAGTCTTTCCGAGAAAGAACTCCAACCAATAATGCATTTTGATCGATTACAAATAGTGTCCCCACATCTTCAAGGAACATAGTACAAATTGCGTCATAAACAGAAAGGTTTTCATTTATGACTACAGGTATTGATTGATAATCCCTTACATAAATTTTTTGAAGGTTTTCTGTTAAAAGTGCAGTCCCAGATTTTCCTGTATAAAAATATCCCACACGGGGTCTTGCGTCTAAAAAACCAGCCATGGTTAATATCGCAAGGTCTGGCCTTAGCGTTGCTCTTGTAAGATTTAAGCGGTCTGCAATGTGCTCACCTGTAATTGGACCATTTTCTTTTACTATTTGCAGTATAAGTTCTTGGCGTTTATTGAGTTCGATCTTCCTCACCACCCTTAAAGCTCAAATGTTGGACTGTTGTTGAAATGCCGCCTAAAGGGTATCCTTCCCTTTAGGCAGCTGCCATGTTAAAATACAAGTTTTTCTTCAATAAAGCGGACCAAGTCGGAAATCAGGATGCGTTTTTGCTCCATGGTATCCCGATCCCTAACAGTAACCATCTGATCTTCTTTTGAATCAAAATCAAAGGTAATACAGAATGGTGTTCCAATTTCATCATGTCGGCGATATCGTTTACCAATTGAACCGGCTTCATCATAATCAACCATAAAATATTGGGAGAGACGGTCAAATACTTCTCTAGCCTCTTCAGAAAGCTTTTTCGATAATGGCAGCACTGCTGCTTTAAACGGTGCCAATGCAGGATGTAAATGCATAACCGTTCTGGATGTTCCATCCTCAAGCTGTTCTTCATCAAAAGCATCAATTAGAAAGGCAAGTGTTACCCTGTCTGCCCCCAATGATGGCTCAATACAATATGGAACATATTTTTCGTTTGTTTCTGGATCTTGGTAATGGAAATCCTCCCCAGAAAATTTCATATGCTGTTTCAAATCATAATCTGTTCTTGAAGCAACACCCCAGAGTTCTCCCCAGCCAAATGGGAATTTATATTCAAAGTCTGTTGTCGCGTTGCTGTAATGTGATAACTCTTCATCGGAATGATCACGAAGACGCAGGTTTTCATTCGTCATACCAAGAGAAAGCAGCCATTTTTTTGCAAACTCTTTCCAATACTCATGCCATTTTAGTTCTTCACCTGGTTTACAAAAGAACTCTAATTCCATTTGTTCAAATTCACGTGTACGGAAGGTAAAGTTCCCAGGTGTAATTTCATTACGGAAACTTTTACCAATTTGAGCAATTCCAAACGGAAGTTTTTTACGCATTGTCCGTTGTACATTTTTAAAGTTAACAAAAATACCTTGTGCAGTTTCCGGACGCAAAAAGATTTCATTTGTGCTTGTTTCAGTAACGCCTTGGAAGGTCTTGAACATAAGATTAAATTGGCGTATGCCTGTAAAATCATGGCTTCCACAGTCAGGACAAGCAATGTTGTGCTCTTTAATTAATTCTTCCATTTTTTCAAATGGCAGGCCATCGACAACGATCTCAAT
>JAUZQA010000013.1 GCA_030705665.1 Bacillota bacterium | reverse complement strand
CTTTTGCCGCATCTAAAAGAGCCAATGTTCCTTGAATATTTGTTTGGACAAAGATTTCAGGATTGGTAATACTGCGGTCTACATGGGATTCAGCCGCAAAGTTGATCACATAATCGAACTTTTCTTGCTCAAATAAGTTGTTAACAAATGAGCGGTCAGCGATATCGCCTTTGACAAACTTATAATTTGGTTTGTCTTCAATGTCTTTTAAGTTCTCAAGATTTCCTGCGTATGTTAATAAGTCAAGATTAACGATTTGATATTGCGGATATTTATTGACCATAAAACGGACAAAGTTACTGCCAATAAAACCTGCTCCGCCAGTGATTAATAATTTCATAAGGCCCTCCTATTTATCGTAAACAAAGTTAAGATGTGCTGCTTCTTCTAACGTTGGATGCTTCGTATCTTTTTCAGAAAGAATTGGACTTGTTGTTGGCCAATCAATCCCTAATTTAGGGTCATTCCAAAGGATGCCGCCATCGTGTTCTGGTGAATAAAATTCATCAACTTTATAGGCAACAGTTGAATCTGGAACTAATGTGCAGAAGCCATGGGCAAAGCCTTTTGGAACAAGCAATTGACGCTTGTTGTGCTCGCTTAAAATAACCCCAACCCACTCGCCATATGTAGGTGAACCTTTGCGAATATCAACGGCAACATCATAGATCGCACCCGTTAAGCAGCGTACAACCTTTGTTTGTGCCTTTGGGTTCAACTGAAAATGCAATCCCCTTAAAGTGCCGACTGGTGCTGACAATGATTGGTTATCCTGAACAAAATCATAGTGTAAACCCAATTTTTCGAATAGCTCTTTGCTATAGCTTTCCATAAAATAACCGCGGTGGTCACCAAAAACCTTTGGCTCTAAAATTTTTACATCCGCTATTTTTGTATCGATAATATTCATTTTATAAACCTCACTTCGCTTGGTTGGCGATTTTCACAAGGTATTCGCCATATTGGTTTTTCATTAACGGCTTTGCAAGCGTTAATAGCTGCTCTTTTGAGATATAACCCATCTTAAAGGCAATTTCCTCCAGGCAGGCAATTTTTAACGATTGTCGTTTTTCTACCGTTTCAATGAATTGTGAAGCCTCTAAAAGGCTGGCGTGTGTTCCTGTATCTAACCAAGCATATCCACGGCCTAAAAGTTCAACGTTCAACTCGCCGTTTTCAAGATAGATTTTGTTGATATCGGTAATTTCTAGCTCACCGCGTGCTGAAGGTTGAATGTTTTTTGCATATTGAACAACCCGATTATCGTAAAAATACAAACCTGTCACGGCATAATTTGATTTCGGTACTTCTGGTTTTTCTTCAATGGATACTGCTTTGCCATTATCATCAAATTCAACCACTCCGAAACGTTCCGGATCATTGACGTAATAACCAAACACAGTTGCTCCTTTTTCACGATTCGCAGCATGATGTAATAAATTGGTTAATCCATGTCCATAGAAAATATTGTCTCCAAGGACTAAGGCAACGTGATCATCACCAATAAATTCTTCACCTAATAAAAAGGCTTGTGCCAAACCGCCTGGATGAGGCTGAACTTTATAGGAGAAGTTCATTCCCAAGTCCGAACCATCGCCCAAAATTTGCTGGAATCTAGGTGTATCCTCTGGTGTAGAAATGATTAAAATATCCTTAATCCCTGCAAGCATAAGCACAGATAGTGGATAATAAATCATTGGTTTATCATATACAGGCAATAATTGCTTAGAAACAACCTTTGTTAACGGATAAAGCCGTGTACCACTGCCACCCGCTAGAATAATTCCTTTCACGAAAGACATCTCCTCAAATTAAACAATTTTTATCAAAAACCGACAAGTATTTCCTTCCCCATTATAATGACATGGGGTTAAAAAGACAAACAAAGAAAGAATTTGTAAAAGAAATGTAATTAGTGTCTTCGATAACCAGCTATGGCTGATAGTGTCCTCATTCTCCCTTTTAATTGAGTGGATAGAGAACGTTTCTTCATCCCGGTTACATTGCCGCCGTGGCGGACGTATTTTACCAATGGTTTATCGATAAAAGTGATTTTTTTCTTTTTAAGCATACATACCAAAGCGATCCACTGATCGTGCATTTCAATCGAGGCTGGGAATGGAAGGATATCCTCCTTCAACTCTTTTTTAAAGGCCATAAAAGCCCCTGTATAAGCGTTTTTTAAAATATTCCCAAAAATACCTTGTTTTATGTTGTTATGGTTGTAATCATTCCATGATGGGCTAATTACATCCAGGTTGCCATCGACAACATGGGCATCATGGACAACAAGGACTGAGTCCTGTTCCTTGAACGTTTTTAAAACCGTTTCAACTTTGTCATCTTCCCATAGATCATCCTGATCACACAGAAAAAGGATATCTCCCTTTGCCAAAGATATCGCCTTTTCAAAACTATGAATAACGCCTAAGTTTCTTTCATTTACATAAACCTGTACTCGATCGTCATATGTTTCCCGAATCAATTGTACAGTGTTGTCTTTTGAGCCATCATCAACAACGATCACTTCATCGTCAGCAGAAAGCTGTTTTAGTACGCTATCAAGCTGCCTGCAAACAAACTTTGCTCCATTATAGGTCGCCATACACACAGATAACATTTTTAAACTCCTTTACATGAAAAACAGCCGACGTAGCGTATGCAGTGCTATTTTTTTATTTTTGACTGTTAGAACCTGCTTTAGGAATCGCTTTGCCAGCTGCATTCGATAGGATTTATATAAGTCATGTTGATAATGCTTGAAAAATTTTATTTCCGACTCTAAGATGCTTTGGTACCTTCCAAATGACACCCTGCTGTAATCCATTACGGAAAGTTCATGCTCTAGTGTCACATTCAGCAGCCACACCTTGTGTCCTCTTGCATAAATTTCATGGAACAGCCAATGATCCAAATAATCCAACGGAAAGTCTTCATTAAAACCGCCAATTTCATTTAAAAAGTCCACACGGATTAATGCTCCTGAATTAATGGCCATGACTGCTTTGTCCTGAATTCCTGGAACAGGCTTCTCCCCCTGCAAGGGGCGGAGAGAGTGACTATAAACCGGTGAAATCAATTGATTTTCACTATTAATTTTCGGTACGACTGCCGCAATATGACTGTTCTTTTCTTCTAAGTTCATTACCTGTTCCATGTACTCAGATGTAATTTCTGTATCATGGTCGAGCAAAATTAGCCACTCGCTGCCATTTTCCTTAGCAGCTCTCCAGGCATAATTATAAGCGGCTGCAATTCCAAGATTCCGAGAGTCATGCTCATAAAAAATGTTCAGACCTTTATGTCTCGTAACATCGATGTTCTGGCTTTTTGGGCTATTATCATAGAGTATAATGGAAAATTCGCTGCTACTCTTCCCTTTTAAAACATTCATTAAAGAACTGAATGTAATTGAATTTTCAGGGTTTATCTTATATAACACTATTACTAATGTTTTTTTCATCACTAACAGCCCTTGGATTAATTTTTTTACTAAAAAGAGTAAATAGGATTGGGTACACAAGCTGGAAGCTTAACCCAGTAAAAGCAAACATATTATTAAAAGTATTAAATACGAAGATCGAATTAATGATTGCTACCCCAACAACAAAATACTCACTATTCATTCGCTTCAACAACAAAATGTAAACGAATGAAAATAGGAAGCAGAATATAGTAAACAGAGAGATCCCCACCCAGCCAAGAATTAAGAAAGGCTGTGCAAATGCAGTTGATACATTTAATTCAGGAGCAATTTGGACGGCATTTGGGATTTTAATATCATAAGCTTTTACGATTCGTTTACTAATAAAATCAGGCAAAATTTGCGTCATGGTAAACTCAAAGGAATCAGACAATGAAATATCTTTTTTCATTTCATATTTATCTATCGTCTCTTGCAAGTTTGCAAGCGGTGAGGATGCATAAATATATCCCCAGAAGAATTCCTTGGGAATCATAGAACTTTTAAAGTCCTTCGTTGCCCCTCCAATTTGCAAAAACATACTGTTATCAAAAATTGAGGTATTGGTATGATAAGAATGATTGACACGCATGTTTCCCACCATGCCAAAAAGATATAAACTGATTACAGCTATAATGGCTAAACCAGCGATCTTTCGAAATGTAATCTTAGCTTGGTATTTGATCAAGTAAACAAAAAGGCAGCTCATTAAAATAATAATTAACATACCCCTATTTAATATTAACAATGAAGGGACCAGCGTAAGAATAAAGTAGAGTAAGACTTTTCTTTTTTCCTTTGTTTCGGAAAGAAGCAATTGAAACAAGTATATAGAAAAGAACGAGTTAAATGTTACAAGAAAAACATGAAAAGTGGGGATTCCGAAATCAGTGTAACTCAGCGATGAATGGGTAAAAATCGCAAGCAACGGAAAGTTTCCGAAATACAAAAATTCAATGAAATATCCCACTAAAATGGCATAAGTAACCCAACTTAGACTATTTTTGTAATCTATATGATTGAATCTGATAATATTCCTTTTGACAAAGGCTCTTCCCATAAAAAGGGCAATTAATATTGAGCACAATAAAAAAACTAACAATGAAGAGCCCAGAGGCGGAAATAAATTGGACCATCCAAATAGGTAGGCTGCCAATACTGCAAAAAAAGAAAGAACATATATATAGTACGGATTTATCAAACTCCTCGATGGCTCCTTTCCTATAAGTCTACACACTTGGTGAAGACAATTTGAAAATTTCGCTTAAACTGCAGCCTTTTTTGTGCGTCCAAACGAGCCCAAAATAAACGCTAAAACCAATCCAATTACCAGACCAATAATAACTCCCATTACCATGCTAGCTTTTGATCTAGAATGCAGTACTTGTGTCTCATGACCAGATTGTGCTTGTTCTACCACTTGAGCTGATTTAACATTCAAATAGTTTTTAATATCCCTAGCAAATACATCTGCTGTTTTATTTGCAATTTTTGTTGTTTGCTTAGCATTTGAAGTTTCAACAGTTATATTAATGATTTGTGAATTATTTTCAATGGTCGGGTTTACCTCTTCGCTTAATTTGCTAAGAGAATCTTTTAATCCCAATTCACTTTTTACTGTTTTTAAGAATACTGGTGTATTAACAAGTGTTTGAGCAGTATTTAAAAACCGATTATAGTCATCGGGCTGATTAATATTAATCGCTGTTTTATCAATTTGTTTCTCAAGTAGCACTAAAGCTGTGTTCTGATATGTTGTAGGTTGTCCTTTCGAAGCAAGGTATTTACCTGCAACTCCGCCTATTATTGCTAATACAATAATTAACCATAGGTATTTCTTAATTGTCGTCATAATATCTTTAATAAACATTGATTCTTCCATTTCATGCCTCCGAATAGTTATGATTAGTACATGATTGTTAATGTCAAAACACCAAATCAACTATATAATACAAAACATTTATTTACAATATTTTTTAGTCCCTCTAAAATAACCTCCAGCCCCACTTATTAAAAAATTTATACAACGATTGCATAAAGATTTTAAATAGCCTTGAATTTTTATGTGACCCTCTTTCGTAGTAATGGATAACTTGCGAAAAAGGGGTATAAACAATCTTCTTATTTCTTTTTTGCAATTCCAGACACAGATCAGTGTCTTCAAAATACATAAAATAGCGGTCATCAAACCCTTTTAATTCTTTAAAGTCTTCTCCTCGGATCAACATAAAGCATCCTGAACCAATTCGAATTTCCACATCCCTATCATCCTGAATATCCCTGCATTCAAATGAAGCCATTCGTTTTGAAAACATTTTCTTCACAAATGCAAAAGGGATAAACCTTAGAGCATAATCGAACACAGTAACTCGTTTTCGCATTAAATGCTGTGTAGTACCGTCTGAGTTTAAGACCTTCGGAACCAGGAGTGAGATACTTTTGTCTTTTTCCATCTTTTCAAGCATCGAAACAAGTGTTTCTTTTTTTAGCATAATATCTGGATTAAAAATCAAAAAATAATCCTCAGCAGCGTGTACAAGATTGTAGTTATGTCCAAACCCGAAACCATTATTTTCATGATAAAAGGTAATATCGGCAAAATCTTGATAACCCTTTAATCTGGCTTTATATTCTTCACTTGAATTGTTATCAAATATGATAAATCGAAATTGGCTGTCGCCGCCAAATTCTCTTTTCAAATTATCTAAAACATCAAAAATATGTTTACTGTTATATGTTACGATGCTAATTGCAATCTTTATATTAGATTCCATTCTCACACACTCTTCCATGTCATTTTATGGCTAATTTAATACAAAACCCTTCCATTGCACACTGGTTTTTTTACATTTTTCAATTCATGTGAGGACAAACTTTTCCAGATCGGAAATTCGACAAGAACGTTATAGCTTCATTTACAAAGAGATATTATAACATTATCCTGTCGCAATTTGTATAATTTATTTGCCATTTCCACTTAAATGGTTGAATTTATGACATATCGCCATTATACTTTACTGTATGTGCTGCAAAGTTTGTAGCTTAATAAACTTAAAAGGATGGTTTTTAAGTGATTAGTAGAACTCAGAGACCGAGGAAAAGGAAGAAGAGAAGACTTCGATTTTTTCGTGTCTTTATGACAGTTTTTATCCTGTTGCTAGCCGGCGCTGGTATCTATTTTTATAATGTTTATTCAGACGTGGTAAATGCAGTTGATAAAATGCATAAGCCGTTGGCAAGAACTGTTTCCAGCCAGCGCTCAACGCAAGTTAAATTCAATCGTCAGGATCCAATAACCATTCTTCTAGTTGGTGTAGACCAACGTCCAGGTGATTCTGGACGTACAGATTCCATGATTGTTGCTACTGTTAATCCAAAAACAAAAACAACAACACTTGTCAGTATTCCGCGTGATACGAAAACCAGAATTGTATCCACTGCAAAGCCTAGTAAAGATCGGATTACCAAGATTAACGCAGCCTATGCTTATGGCGGAATTGATATGACGATAGATACAGTCGAGAATTTCTTGAATATTCCAATTGATTATTATGTTCAGGTTAACATGCAAGGATTTAAGGATATTGTTAATGCAGTCGGTGGTATTGATGTAAATAACCAATATGCATTTGAATTAGATGGTGTAACACTAAAAAAAGGTCCACAGCATTTAAACGGTTTGCAAGCCCTTGAATATGCAAGGATGAGACATGAAGACCCTCGCGGTGACTTTGGCCGTCAAGAAAGACAGCGTGAGGTAATTTCAAAGGTTATTCATAAAGGTGCATCCATTTCTACACTTACAAATTATAATAATATCTTAAAAGCACTTGAGGATAATATTCAGACAAACTTAACCATGGATGACATTATTGGTATTCAATCTCAATATAAAGTTGCTGCTAAAACAATCAATAAAATAGAGATCCCTGGTGATGGTGAAAATACTTCTTCTGGCTGGTATTACTTTATTTCAGATAAAACTCGCCAACAGTTATCCGATCAGTTGAGGAAACAGCTTAAATTAAAACCAAGTACAGTTTCAAGAATTAATATATATCAATAACAAAAAGCTCTAGTGCCATTTTATTTTGACACTAGAGCTTTTTACATAATCATGGATACATATATAAAAGATAGAAAGCAAAACGGGAAAGACTGTCACCCCTTACCCGTTTTACTGTTATTTATATTTCATCTGATAATCTTACCTTTGTTTTTTTAACGCTAATAAAATATAACACAAGAGAAAAAGTAAACTAATACTTGATATTATACACCCAGCTTTAAAACCTGCAGGCAAATAGGATAAAGATATTATATGCTCTCCCTTGTCAAGGTTCACTCCTATAAATCCACCCAGCCTTTTAATTCGCTCACTTTTTCCATCTACTGTAATTCTCCATCCATTATCGTAAGGAATAGACATGAATAATGAACCTGGGTGCGATACGTAAATATTTCCTTTAATGGAAGTCTCAGTCCAACTTTTTACGTGCAATGGTTCTTTTTTTAATGAACTTATCCGTTGATTAAAACTTGAAATATCCAATCCATAAAATAATTGTTGGGTCAATTGTGTATATGGGACAGAAAATACAATTTTAACTGTTACTTTTTCATTGGAAAAAGCCCCAAGATCTAAAACCCGGTCATTATGATAGGTAGGATATACTCCTAAAGATTTTCCATTAACAAATATTGTGGTTTCGTTATATCCGGCAAATCCCTTTCCAGCCGAGAGTAACGTATACAATTGTTGTTTATTACTGACATTAAAAACCATATCAATAGATCCCTCTTGCTGCGGATCTATTTTTTTAATATACTGTATATTTCCTTGGTTCGTTACTGTTAAGTTTTTATATGAAATAGAGTCAGCCTTTAACTGTTGGAAGTAATTGTTGTTTTGGTTTACTGGACCAAATAATTTATTTTGTTTTTCAAAGGGATTATCATCATTCGTATTAAACTCAAATTGCTTCTGATCAACCATAAAACCGATCGGTAACGAAAATTCGTTCTTGTACAAACAAATACCATTCTCACACTTCTCCATAGTGTAACCATATTTACTTAAAGGTTCTTGTGTGATCAAATATTTAAAACCAAATAATGCATCTGAAGTTAAAATACCTTGATTTTGCGCTAAAGAACGTGACCCTAAAGTTGTACTATATCCTATAGTATTCATAAATTGATGCAGAACTCCATTCGATAAGGTATTAAAGTTGGTCATTCCTTTATATCCATATCGGATTGAATCATTTGGAGTAAGACGAACCAGTGAATTGGTCCGATAAAATCCCTTGTCAGCCTTTTCTAGTTGATTTACCATTTTTTCAAATGACTGATTTTGCATGTTATATTGGTCCCGAGTAAAACTATAGCCAGTATAACTGTTAATTGTTTTAAGGTGGAGATAAGCATTTAATCCCAAATCCGTACATGCAACAATTAACAGTAAAACTTGAAATAACAATTTTAGTTTTAATGAAACCACTTTTCCATAAAGTAATAAACCAAAAACAGTTAATATAATGATATTAAGCCATGCCTTATTCACTGACATCATTTCGGGAGATAGCTTTGTTAGTAACATTAAAATAAAAATATTCGCTATATACACCTTAAATAAAGATGACAAATTCTCCTTATCAAAGGCGAGATAGCTCTTAAAAGATAATAAAATTAGAATAAAGGAAACTACAAACGCAAAACGCTGATAATATCCCGTTGGGGCTGAAAATGCATGCCAGACTAAATTTAAACCGTTTATTTGCATACTTAATAAAAGAATAAAAGATAAAATAAAATAAACAACTTTTTCTCTGCTTTTTATTTTGTTATTCATAAAATAGATTGGAAACAAAAGCATTGCTAACAAACCACTATAAACATCTGGCAAATCAAAAAGATGGTCGCTGCCGTTATAAAATTTAGGCAATAGGTCAAAAAAGCCAAACTGGGAATGTAACATATCGCCCCATACGATCGGTGGACTCCCGTTACTTTTCAATAACAAAAATGTTGGTAACGTGATAAATGCAGAGATCCCACCTGCAATAATCGTAGACAATATAAATAATAAAAAGTTTTTAATAAATCCTTTTAGTGTTGTTGAGGTTGAAAAAATTCTGAGAAGATAATAAAGAAACGCGAACAGACCAACAATATAGGCCATATAGAAATTTGATACAAATAAAATGGATAAACTTATAATCAATAATATTGCTCTTTTCCTAAGCAGAAACTCGATTCCCAATAGGACAAGTGGTAACATATAAACACTATCTAACCACATAATATTAAAAAAGTATCCGATTGAATAAGAAACCAGAGAGTATAGTGTAGAAAAAATTAGTATTGTTACCTTATTAGTCTTAAACAACTTTGAAAGATAAAAGTTCATCATTAGACCAGCTAAGCCAATTTTAATTAGAGTCATTAATACAAATGCCTCTGGCAAATGAGACTTTTGAAAAAAAAGGACTACTATAGAAATAGGACTTGACAGGTAATAAGCAAATGTTCCCCAAAAATTTAATCCCATTCCTTCTTCCCAGGTATAAAGGAGGCTTCCGTTTCCTCCTTTTATCACATCATAAAAGTGATTATAGAATTGAATATATTGAGTATATTGATCTGCCATTAATAAGGATCGGTTTCCAAATGGATAAACCCTCCATAAGACAAGGACACCACCGAGTATAAAAAACGGAAGAAAAAAGGAAATAATTAAACTACTAAATCGAGATAAAGTCCTCTGCATTATTTACCCCCAAAAAAATTTAACTAATTATTTTAAATACCAATTTGGAAATCAAGCCCACAGGTTCTTTTTATTATATTTACCTTTTTAAAACGGCTTGTCTTCCTTTAACTTTTTTAGCATCACTAGATGGAGATTGTTCTTTTATAATATAATTGGGCCTTGCCTTTACCTCGATGAAGATTCTGCCAATGTATTCTCCAATAATCCCAAGGAAAATAAGCTGTATTCCACCAAAGAATAATAAGATAGATACTATTGAAGCATACCCGCCAACAGCATTTCCAAAAAGTATTTTCTTAAAAATGGTATAGAACATATAAAGAAAAGCAGAACTAGCTGTAAAGAATCCAAAATAGGTTGCCCATCTTAATGGAGATGTGGTAAAGGACACTATTCCATCTATAGCATATTGCACTAATTTCCAAAAACTCCAGCTACTAGTACCTACTGCTCTTTCTACATTTTCAAATTCAATACATTTTGACTTGTATCCAACCCACATGAAAAGACCCTTAGCGAAGCGATTTCGTTCTTTTATTCTTAAAAAACTATCTACCGCTTTTCTATCCATTAAACGATAATCCCTTGCTCCGTCAACTATCTGTACATCGCTCATGGCATTAATTAATTTGTAAAACTGTTTCGCAAACCAACTTCGAATTGGAGGTTCACCTGATCGTGTAGATCGCCTTGTGTATACAACATCAAAGCCCTCAACAAACCAATCTTCTATCATTTGTGGCAATAATTCGGGAGGATCCTGTAAATCAACATCCATTAATATAACTGCATCGCCCAGTGCTGCCTCAATACCCGCTAACATGGCTGACTCTTTACCAAAGTTCCTGCTAAAACTAATATATCTGACATTCTTTTCAGCTTTACTTATTTCTCTTAGTTTTGCTTCAGTTGCATCTTTACTCCCATCATTCACATAAATAAACTCATAATCAATATAATTTATATTCTCTAGTACAGGCTGTACAGTTGAATAAAATAATTCGATTGACTTTTCTTCATTGTAACAAGGGATAACAATAGAAATTAATTTCAACTTTAAATCACCTTTCTAATTAAATCGTTCTTATATCATATGATTTAGTGAATTGTTCGAAAGCTAATCAATTAAATCATTTTACTATACTTTAAAAAGTGATTCAATTGTGTATTCTTGTTTTTATAGATACTTGTTTAACTAAAAAAAGCGCTCATCTGAAATTTTATATAAAAAAAAAGGAAATGCTTATCAAAATAAGTCATTTCCTCATACTGTTGAAAAACGATTTAGGCAATGAAAGCCATATGAATTTTAGAGAGATTTTATTTTTGATTGATTTTATAATTAAATTGAATCATTCATGGTATCCTTGCTGTGTGGTGGTTCGATAACAAAAAGGAACACCACAAGTACAACTGTAGAGAAATACCTCCTCTACAAATAAGGATTTGAAGAAATTTTATAAAATTTATATTTTTGTCTATTTACAAAATACTTTATTATCAGAGTGAAAGTTCCAGTGTCTATAAACACTAGAACTTTTTTTATTTAAAGTTAAGAGGAAAAATTTTATCGATATAATAAGCCATTATAAACAAAGTTATCATAATAAAATTAATTGACAGTGAAGTTAATAAGGCTCTATATTTAGAAAAATTTTTAATCAAATGAGCAGTTAAAAAAAGGATAATAAAAACTAAGAAAATATCGGTAAAATAAAATACACGATCTCCTGATGCATAGATTGTAGGAGAAAATCCCATTAACATTGAACTACAAATGGCAGCTCCCCAAAATAATGTTACTAAAATACTACTTTCAATCTTATCAAAAGCAATAAAAAATAAATATACAAAAAGTAGCGAAACCACTAATGCTAAAAAGGTTGACAAATATTGTGGCTTCGTATATAAGAAACTTCCGCTGTCAACTCTTATAAATTGATATAGGAAATCTATAGAAAAAAAATGAATGATCGTATATAAAATGGGAATCGACGAAACGAATAATGTAAAAATATCTTGTGTTTTTTGGGCAATTATACAAAATAGTAAAAGTGCCATGATAAGGACGAGAACATTTACATTTAGAAAAAGATGGCTAAAAGTAAAATTCAATCCAAAAAACATTTTATCTATAGTAGAGAACATATCAAAACTTGGAAACCACCTTAGTGTTTCGGCAGTATATCGAACGGAATTACCAACAGCTGACATCGAATAAATAGCTGAAGCAATAATCAATATGACCAATACCAAATGATATATTTCTACTTTTATTTTTTTTCTTACACAATAAATGAGTGTGAAAATAGTGAAACATACCAAAACAAGGGCTGATTGTTCCACAAAACTAGCAAATATTGCACAAGGAAATGATAAAATGATTAAGCCCTTATTACTTTTTTCCGCTGTATATAGCTTTTTAAAGAGCAATATCACAATCAACATGGCAGCAAGCGGCCACAAATAAGAAAGAGACCCTGTAATCCAAAAGGTTGATTGAATAATGACAGAACTGGGAATCATAAATAACAGGCAGCAGATTAATGAATTAATGAAATATTTTTTTCTATTATCAAATTGCCAATTTTGATTAACACAAAGTTTTGAAACAGTAACAGCTACTGCCGCTATTATGAAACCGTTCAATACTTTCCATACAATCAAATTAGTGTTTAGCAGCAGCACTAATATAAAATGAGGAACAACTCTCCCGCTCCAAACTTGCCGATAGTGAACAATCCAACCTAGCGGGCCGCCATTATCGATAAAAGCATTTTTAAAAACTTCATCATCGTTTGGAAGAAGGATCACTTTATAGTCCATAATGAGAGCCATAATAAAAAAAACAAAAAAAGGAAAATATTGGTTTTTAATTATGGATGCAATATAATTTTTTTGCATTATAAAGCAACCTCCTTATCCGTAATGATTAGGTAGCCTTTTTTTTGATGTAATGGTGTTAATATTACGCCAACTCTGTATTTTTGCCCACTGTTAAAACTGCTAATGTTAGCCCTTGCTATAAAGCCACAACTTCTATAATCAATTCCGTCATTCATATCTCTTGAAACATCTATCCGATTGATGGCTTTTGTCGGGACTGAATACACATTGTTTTGACGATCAACTAACACGACTAAATTGTTGTTATACGCTGCTCTGAACGTCCCAATAGCATAATTTGTATACTTGTATGTTACTCCTTTTTCAATCGCCCATCCTTCCACTATGATTTGATGATTCTTAACACCACTTGATTCAATTTCAACTTTCAAATCATTTTTAACATGATTTGTATACTGATTAGAATTGATTTTATGGATGTTACTCGTACTAATATGATAAATTGATATAACACCTAAAGCCATAATAATACAAACCCCAAGTGCAATAATCGACTTCTTCATAATACTCCCCTTTAATTTTTTTCTGATTCTTATATTTATAGTACAGCTATTTAGCTTAACACAACGTTTTTTATTCTGTTGTTTATTGGAATTTAACAACTATGAGTAGGGTTAAAGAGAAAGATATAGTTATTTACTCCAACATTGAATCTGGAAAATTTTACGAAACCCTTCGTTGTAAAGAGGTCCTACCAAATTTACTTTTTCCTTGATAAAATACTTTATAAATACAAATTAACTATAAATTCGCAAAAGTATTAGCTGAGGTAAAAAAATTACCCACTTATTCTGTATTTCAAAAAAGGAATACACCGGTTACAGACCTCTCGTAAATTTTTATCTTTCCTGCAATTCCATATCACGTTTATTTCTTTTATCATTGGGGATTTCATCCATATTTATTGTTTCTTTAACAATGTAAATAGGACGGTTTTTACTTTCATCATATATTCTTGCAATGTATTGACCAATAATACCCAGTCCTAATAATTGTATCCCGCTAAAAAATGATATGGCAACCATGATAGAAGCCCACCCTGTTCCGATTTGATGTCCCATTACTTTGACGATTATTGAATATAGCAGTAATCCTATGGAAATCAAAACACAAAAGAACCCACAATTCGTCACAAGTCTTAATGGTTTTGATGAAAAAGCAATAATACCGTCCGAAGCAAATTTTAGCATTTTTTTCAGTGGATATTTCGTCTCTCCTGCGAATCTTTCATCTCTTTCATATTCAACATAGGCTTGACGGAAACCTACCCAGGACATCATCCCGCGAATGAATCGATTTCTTTCCGTCATATTTCTAAAAACATCCGCAACTTTTCGATCAATGATCCTAAAGTCGCCAGTATCTTTTGGAATATCAATATCTGACACATAATTTAAAAATCGATAAAAATATTTAGCAGTAATTAACTTAAAAAATGTTTCGCCTTTTCTGGTCTTACGCTTTCCATAAACTACATCATAGCCTTCTCTCCACTTGTCAATCATTTGTGGAATCAATTCAGGTGGATCCTGTAAGTCAGCATCTATAATGACGATTGCATCACCACAAGCATAATCAATTCCAGCTGTAACTGCATTTTGATGGCCAAAGTTTCGAGCGAAACTAACAACTTTTGTACGCTTATCCTCATTGGCAATTTGCGTTAATATATCGATGGTTTTATCTGTACTGCCATCGTTAACAAAAATAAACTCATAACTAATCTTATTATCATCCATCACTTTTTTTAAACGATTATAACACTCTTGAGCAACAGCTTCTTCGAAATACATCGGAACAACAATTGATACTAATTCATTCATGAAAAAACTCCTATCTATAAAATATCTATAAAAAATTTGCGTTTTAAGTAGCGGTATAGAAATGTAATAATACAATTAAGCTACATAAAATAATATTTTAATTTCTATCCTATCCAGTACTAAATAAATGGCTATATTATTTTTTAAGATGCCGCTTAACATTTTAAAATTAAATTTTTTAAGATGGTTCTTATTTCAATCGAAACTTCAAGTAATATATTATCATATTTCGTTAAAAGTATATTTTTAAAAAAAATAAAGAATTTTCAGCCATTTATATCTCTCCTGTTTAATTGAAAAGTATTTACAATAATTAAAAAAGGGAATGCTCAGAAATAATGAGTCATTCCCTTTTATTTAATCACTAAACCTGCTCGGTGCTTTTTTACAGCTATTACATCTTATGGAGTCGGTTGACCTGCTGGTATTGCCGTTCCATAACTTGGTGGAACAGTTGAGGATGCAGGAAGAATAGCAGTCTGATAATAATAGGCATAATCGGTAGAATAATTAAATGGTTTAATTTCTTCCATCAAATTTGCTATACCGTTTACCCAGTTCTGATCTGAAGCATAATATACATTCATACCTTTTAAATTTGAGCCACTATAATATTTTCCCGTTGGGTCTAAATAATTTTTCCTGACAATGTATGCTTCGAAATTGATACTGTCAGCATCAGTAGGAAAATAATAAGCACCGTTAAACGGATTAGTATCATAGGCACCATAACCAAATAAATTATGCTTATAAGCATATATTTGGGAACCTCCCCAGCCCGTTTCCCAAATTGCATGAGCAACTAGATATTGTGCATTCACACCATATTTATTTTGAGCATCAATAAAAGCCTGAGCATCATTTAGAAGCCGGTTAGGCATGCTAGGATTATTAGGATCATATGGTTTATAATGATTTATAAATTTAACAATGTCTGCAGCAGTTATTGTTGCAGGCTTTCTTAAATCAATAAGGCTATATGGATCACCATTACTTATCAATATTGTATTGTTAAGTACAGTGGTTGTACCATTAGTACCTGTTTCCTTAACTGTTAAAACATGCTGACCATCAGCAAACTGTTGTGTATCAAAAGTAAAATTGTAACCAGAGTTCACATTTTGATAATTTGGAAAGGCTGCTACTACATCGAGCCGCGAACCTCCCAACTGAGCTTGGCCCAGGTTCACTCCGTCTACTAAAACTTCAACTTTGGATACATCGCTACCATCTAAAAACCAACCTTGTACAGCTGCAGTCCCTTTAATTGTAGAAAGATTTAAAGGAGTATCAATGGATCCTATTGCCGGTAAATTTTGTACATTTACATTTTGACTGCCAATCACCATTGATACACCGTTATTCCCTGTTTCTCTAACCAAAAGTGAATGCTGACCGTTGGTTAAAACTTTAGTATTAAGAGTAAATTGATATCCCGAATTTGCGTTTTGATATCCCGGATAGACTCCTGCTACATCTGGACGGGAAATTCCTAGACTTGCCTGTCCTACACTATTCCCATCTACCGATACTTCTACTTTCGCTACGCCGCTTCCATCTAATGACCATCCACGTAGATTTATTACTCCATTAATGGTAGAACCAGGAGTTGGGGAATCAATCGAACCTTTAGGTGGTAAATTTTGTATATTCACCTGTTGGCTGTTAAGAACTGTTGCAACTCCATTATTCCCTGTCTCTCTAACTACCAAAGTGTGCTGGCCATTACTGATATTCCTCGTATCTAGTGAATATTGATATCCTGAATTAGCGTTTTGATATGCCGAATAGGCTCCTGCTACATCTGGACGGGAAATTCCTAGACCTGCCTGTCCTATACTATTGCCATCTACCAATACTTCTACTTTCGCTACGCCGCTTCCGTCTAATGACCATCCACGGACATTTATTACTCCATTAATGGTAGAACTAGGGGTTGGAGAATCAAGCGATCCTATCACTGGTAAATTTTGTACATTCACTTGTTGGCTGTTAATTACAGTTGTAACTCCATTATTCCCTGTCTCTCTAACTACCAAGTTGTGCTGGCCATTACTGATATTCCTTGTATCCAGTGAATATTGATATCCTGAAATAGCGTTTTGATATGCCGAATAGACTCCTGCTACATCCGGACGGGAAATTCCTAGACTTGCCTGTCCTACACTATTGCCATCTACCAATACTTCTACTTTCGCTACGCCGCTTCCGTCTAATGACCATCCACGTACATTTATTACTCCATTAATGGTAGAACTAGGGGTTGGAGAATCAAGCGATCCTATTGCTGGTAAATTTTGTACATTCACTTGTTGGCTGTTAATCACAGTTGTGACTCCATTATTCCCTATCTCTCTAACTGACATTGTGTGCTGGCCATTACTGACATTCCTTGTATCCAGTGAATATTGATATCCTGAATTAGCATTTTGATATGTCGGATAAACTCCTGCTACATCTGGACGGGAAATTCCTAGATTTGCCTGCCCTACACTATTGCCATCTATCAATACTTCTACTTTCGCTACTCCGCTTCCGTCTAATGACCATCCACGTACATTTATTACTCCATTAACCACGGAACCAGGAGTTGGCGAATCAATAACTCCTTTTGGTGCTAAATTTTGCACAATCACTTGCTGACTGCTAAGTACGGTTGTGATTCCGTTATTCCCTGTCTCTCTGACTGCTAAAGTGTGCTGGCCATCAGCTAAATTGTTGGTATTCAGGGAATACTGATACCCTGAGTTTGAATTTTTATAATCAGGATAAACTGCTAAAACATCCTGACGAGAAATTCCAAGTTGCGCATTACCTACACTGTTTCCATCTAACAATACTTCTACTTTCGCTACGCCACTTCCATCTAATGACCATCCACGTACAGTTGTGACCCCACTAATGATAGAACCAGATGTTGGTGAATCCATCGTTCCCTTCACAGGCAAATTCTGCAAATTGAATGTATTCACTTGACTAATTAGATCTGTTGTAACACCGTTGTTCCCTGTCTCTCTGACGGTTAGCAAATGCTGGCCATTGGTGAGACTCCTTGTATCGAGGGCATATTGGTATCCCGAATTGGGATTTTGATATTCAGGAAAAGCGGATGCTACATCAGGTCGAGGTAAATTATCCGTTGCTGTCCCAAAACTTTTTCCATCAATCAATACTTCAATTTTCGCTACCCCATTTCCATCCAAAAACCAACCCTCAACATTGCTAATCCCATTAATAGAAGAACCAGAAGTAGGAAGATCAATATACCCTTTAGCAGGAAAGGTCGCAGCAACTGCTGAAAGCTTGCTAAAATTAAAGATCATTACTGTAAAAAAAGCTGTGAATAGTATTAAAGTTAATACTTTCCCTTTAATTTTTTTCACCTCCAAACAAATTTACTAAACTATTAATCATTCATAAATTAATATATCAGACAAATTTCTAGCAAACAATTTAATTCTTAATATTATTTTTGTATAAAACTACAATTTCAGTACTTAAGTACCTTGTTAAAGAATAAAATCCTTCGTTCGATTGGATTTTCCAAAAAAATAATCCTAAATCATTGATTGGATTCCCGTTAAACATGATTTTCTTTTCCCCTTAGATTATTTGGAATACTTCATTTTTTTACTAAACATAAATCAAAATATCCTGATATATTATTCTTTCAATTCATATTTAAGATTCCTTAAAGTTAAATTTTTTCCTTTGTTTTACATATGTACTAAAAAGACACCCAAAAATCTAGACTTTGATATGCACTTATGTATATTTTATAATAAAATGATTCAGTGAGTTT
>JAUZQA010000129.1 GCA_030705665.1 Bacillota bacterium | reverse complement strand
TCCCCATGCACCACTGCCAAAATAAACTTGGTTTAAATACATTTGAAGAATTTCGTCTTTCGTATACACTTTTTCAAGCTTAACTGCTAAAAATAGTTCTTCTGCTTTTCGTTTATAGGTGCGGTCCGGTGAAAGCAAGGCATTTTTCGCAAGCTGCTGGGTCAAGGTACTTCCTCCCTCGGTAACATGACCAGCAAATAGATTCCCGAAAAAGGCACGGGCAATACCGCGGATATCAAACCCCCCATGTTGATAGAAACGCTCATCTTCAATCGCTACAACGGCATTAGGAACATATTTGGGAACATCTTTAATCGAAATCCCTGTGATCCGGTTTGTTGCAACATTACTGGCAACCGCTCCATTCTTATCGTAAATAATGGTGGGCTGACTTAACCCCTCTTTGAGGGACTGGACATTGGTCCTGCTGGCTAACCAGCCAAAATAAGAAATCGTACCAAGGAATAATACAAGAACGATTAATAATAGAATTTGAGTTAAATGCCTCTTTTTCCAAAAACGTACAAACCAACTCCACAATGGAGAAAGGATACTCATAGGGATCTCCTTACCTTTAGAAAAAATTTAATCGTTATCCATTATAAATATATTTTAAAAAAAAGACCACTGATACCTATCTTATTGAAGTGGATACAACGCTCCATGAAAAAGTAATACGAAAAATAAAAACTCTCTTTAGTCTGTACAACCATTTGAAAGTTATCGCATATATTATACAAACCAAAATAGGAAATGAAGGAGTGGGAGCAGATTGATTAACTGGAAAGTACGATTTCAAAATAAGAGTTGGGTAGTTTCATTTATTTCGCAGCTGCTCATCGTTGTACAGGTGATCATCGCGGGGTTAAACTCGTTGGGAGTCATCCACTTCCAATTAACTGACAAAACAATAAATGATGTAATTACAGTTGCAAATGCTTTGTTTATTGTTTTATCCCTGCTTGGTATTGTTCAAGATCCTACTACAAAAGGTCTTGGTGACAGTGAGAATGCCTTAAAATACGAAAAACCTAAATAATTCTTGTTTTTGCTTTACGAATGAAAAAAGTAGAGCTATGATTATTTTGTCAAAATAAATGGAGTAAACTACTAGGGGTGCCTTTTATCGGGCTGAGAAGAAAGCGATACGCTTTATACCCTTTTAACCTGATCTGGATTATCCCAGCGTAGGAAAGTAGTGAAAATCAAAGTTCACTAAACTTTCTGGCCAGGTTCTTCGAATCTGGCTTTTTACAATTTTGCCTCTGGAGGGTATAGAAATGGACAATCTTTCAATAAGTCAAACTTTAATAAAGGTTAGAGAAGTAAACCCGCTTGTACATAACATTACCAATACGGTTGTAACGAATTTTACGGCAAACGGACTGTTGGCAATGGGTGCATCACCTGTAATGGCGTTTGCAGTTGAAGAAGTTGCCGATATGGCCAAAATTGCCGGGGCGTTAGTTTTAAATATTGGGACCCTGACAAGTTCTGTTGTGGATGCGATGATTATTGCCGGAAAGTCAGCTAACGAAAATGGTGTACCCGTTATTTTGGATCCCGTAGGTGCTGGTGCAACACCGTACCGAACAGAAACAGCTAAACGGATATTAAGAGAAGTAAAGATTTCTGTTTTACGGGGAAATGCTTCCGAAATAGCCAATGTAGCTGGGTATCAAACTGAGACAAAAGGAGTGGACGCAGGACAGGTTCAAGGGAATACAATCGAGCTTGCTATTCAAACGGCAAAAACATTCAAAACAGTGGTAGTTATTACTGGAAAAGAAGACATTGTTTCCGATGGTACAGAAACCTATATGGTACGTAATGGGCATCCTATTCTTACAAAGGTAACAGGTACCGGTTGTTTATTATCCTCTATGATCGGTGCCTTTTCCGCAGTTGAAACGAATTTTGTAAAAGCAGCTGTAGCTGCATTAACCTTTTATGGTGTAACAGCTGAGATTGCCGCAAGCAAAACAATAGAAAAAGGAACTGGAAGCTTTCAAATAGAATTATTGGACAAACTTTCCGAGGTTTCTGAGAATGAGATTACCCAATTTGGAAATTTTGAAAAAGTAGAGTAAAGAGGAGCACATTTATGATGGTAAATAAAGCACTAACCATAGCAGGTTCAGACAGCGGCGGGGGAGCAGGCATCCAAGCTGATCTAAAAACCTTTCAGGAATTAGGCGTTTTTGGAATGTCGGCTTTAACAGCTGTTACCGCTCAAAATACACTTGGAGTACAGGCTGTATTTCCGATGTCAGTTGAAGCCGTCGAAAAACAAATAGAGTCAATTGGGGCAGATTTAGGAACTGACGCATTAAAAACGGGCATGCTTTTTAATGCTGAAATTATTGAGGCTGTTGCAGGGAAAATAAGGAAATTTCATTGGGGAAAGGTTGTCGTTGACCCAGTTATGATCGCAAAAGGAGGGGCCTCACTACTTCAAAACGAGGCGGTCAATGCTTTGAAAAAATACCTTTTGCCCCTATCACTTATTATTACACCAAATATTCCCGAGGCTGAGGTTTTAACAGGCATGTCTATTTTAACAATGGATGATAAAAAAGAAGCGGCAAAAAAATTGCTGGATCTAGGGGTGAAAAATGTAGTCATTAAAGGCGGCCACGATGAACGAACAAATGAAGCAGCAGATGTTTTGTATAACGGTCAAGAATTTTTTTATTTTACCACTAAAAGGATTGACACAAAAAATACTCATGGCACAGGCTGTACATTTTCCGCTGCACTCACTGCAGAACTCGCAAAAGGCTCTTCCATAAATGACGCCGTTGCAACAGCCAAGAACTTTATTCAAGCAGCGATTGAAGTAGATCTGGGGATTGGTGCAGGCCACGGACCAACGAATCATTGGGCATATAATCAAAAAAGGGGTAAATAACAGTGGCAAGAATAGATTCACAACAACTAAGGGACGTTTTAAAGGTCTATTTTATTTCTGGCAGTATCAATTGCTATAAAAGTCCAGCAGCAGTATTAGAAGCAGCAATTAAGGGCGGAATAACGATTTTTCAATTTCGGGAGAAAGGCCAGGGAGCGTTGGCAGGTTCACAAAAATACGATTTAGCAAAAGAATTAAAGGCACTTTGCAGTAATCACGGCGTTCCATTTATCGTAAATGATGATATTGAATTAGCACTCGAACTGGATGCAGATGGTGTACATATCGGCCAAGAAGATGAATCGGTAGAAGCGGTTCGAAAAAAAATTGGGGATAAAATCCTTGGGGTTTCCGCTCATTCTATAGCTGAGGTCGATCATGCAATCCAGAATGGTGCTGATTATCTTGGAATCGGGCCTGTTTTTCCAACTTCTACAAAAGAAGATGCCAAAACAGCGGCAGGTACTAAGCTGATCGAAGAACTTAGGAAAAAGGGATATAGCATTCCCATTGTTGGCATAGGCGGCATTAAGGTAGAGAATGCCCGCTCTGTTATTCAAGCAGGAGCAGACGGAGTTTCTGTTATCACCGCTATCAGTCATGCCGAGGATATAATCGAAACGACAGTAAAACTAAAAAACGAAGTAGAATCTCAATAAAATTCTAAAAGTCCATTCTGTCATATAGGCAGAATGGATTTTTTGTAGTAAGATATTCCTAAAATTCATATAAATTGGAATAGAGTTATAATTCTGTGTGAATGAAGGTGATGATATGTTAAGACTAGACCATTTTGTGATACATATTGATCATGATCAAAGAAAGTTGAATGATTTGAAAATGCGGCTTGATGAATATGATATTCCATTTGACCCGGAAAAGGGGAAGGGAACAAGTGGTTTTAAAGTCGCAAATCTTTGGATTGGTGACCAATACCTTGAATTTCCGTATTTAAAAAAAGCTGATGGCGGCGGGTGGAAGCCTGAGTGGGTGCATCAATATAATCGCGGAAAAAGAGGGATTTTTGGCCTTTGTTTATACACAGATGCTCTTGATGAAATAAAACAGGAATTAGTAGAACGTGGTCTTGAATTAGAAGGCCCCGAAAGAGTAACTTTTAAAATGTTTGGTGGTTTACTGAGGAAAAGTCCGCCATTTAGGATGATCTATACAAAACCAATCCCAAACAGTGATTTACAAATTATGTTTTTACAAATGGATGACCAAAAGAAACTTGAACTTACCAGAAAATACGTGATGAAACCAAATACAGAGGAAATTGGAATTGTATCCATTAACGAAGCCTTTGTTATGAAAGATTTTTCCGATGAAGAATGGGGATTTATTTACCAAGTCTTTCCTCAATTAAAGGGGAACCGTTATAAAAAGACGCTAGATATGGGTGAAACCAAACTTCATTTTGTACAAGACCCAAAGCATCAATTATCTGTTGATTTAAAGGCAAAAGCAGATAATAAAAACTACGAAAATATTGAAATTGAGATTGAAAATGTTCGGCTTATAATTGGATAAAATGGAGAATGAGAGGCTTGAGGAATGTATTTTCTCAAGCCTTTTTAGTTAATTTTTGTTTGAAGAAGATTTTGTTTTTTTATTTATCAGATATGTAATGATCGGTCTTATAATCAGAAAAGCAAGGAAAACAAAAGCGATGAAATATTCCGAAGGATCAGAAACCTCGAAGGGTTTGCGTAAGTTCGGCAATGCCTGATTGAAATTGGACCCCATTATCAAATCAAGTAGAATAATGAGTGACATTAAGGAGACCAGCAATAAAAGAAAAATAAAATATATTTTCATTGTCTCACCTGCAACTTTGATGCTTTTATTTTTCCGTAACAGATTTTTTCTATACAGGATTCTTACACGATATCTTTTATGAAAAATCGCTTTGGCAACATTGATTTCCGTTAAAAACTAATAAACTAATTAAGGGTAATTTTTGGATAAAAAAATAAGTTTTGGTAACGATAAAACTAACCTACATTGTTTAAGTGAGGCGGGAACCGTGTCGATTTTGTCGAAGCTACTCAATATGAAAACCAAGGTAAAGCAAAATGATAATATACGGCAGAATCAGGACCCTGGCAATCCCGAAAATTTGCCTATCCAAAAACATTATAAAGATAATCTAAATCGGATCAAAGCAGAACTTGGGAACAGTGGTGATGTAGCTTTCCGAGAAATGTATTTTGATTCAGTAAAAGGGTTTGCTATCTATATTGATGGTTTAGCAAATAATACCATGATCAGTGATTTTTTTATCGAACTTGTTGTAAAAGACATAGGCGAAACAACCTCAGATCCATTTCAATTTATCTTAGAAAAAGCAACCGGTTTAGGAAACTTTCAAGTAATCAATAATTGGAATGAGGTATATGATTCGTTGCTTTCCGGAAATACCATTTTATTTGTGGATGGCTATAATCAAGCAATAAGTGTAGAAACAAAAGGATGGGAAAAACGTTCCATTACAGAACCAACAACACAATTATCGATACGTGGTCCCAAGGATTCATTTACGGAAACATTCCGAACAAATACGGCACTGATCAGAAGGAGGATTAAAAGTCCAAATTTATGGCTTGAATCAATGAAAATTGGGACAGTTACTCAAACTGATATTGGCATAATGTACATCAAAGGGATTGCAAATGACAAGATTGTTGAAGAAGTGAAAAAAAGGTTACAGCAGATTAACATGGACGGCATTCTTGGATCTGGGTACATTGAACAGTGCATTGAGGATCAAAGCATGACAACTTTTCCGACTACCTATATGACGGAAAGACCGGATGTTGTGTCTTCTCAGTTGCTGGAGGGGAGGGTTGCAATTATTGTAGATGGAACTCCCTTTACCGTTACCGTACCATCAGTGTTTATCCAATTTTTCCAAGCTCCCGATGATTATTATTTCCGATTTGATATTGCATCGAGTCTGCGGTTATTAAGAGTACTTTCTTTCTTTATTGCCCTGCTAGGTCCGGCGTTGTATATCGCCGCTACAACCTTCCATCAGGAAATGATTCCTACCCCGATGGCGATCGCCATTGCAGCTCAAAGAGAGAATGTCCCTTTTCCTGCTTTTGTCGAGGCATTAATCATGGAAGTCACTTTTGAAATATTAAGGGAAGCAGGGCTGAGGCTCCCTAGAGCAGTAGGGCAGGCAGTTTCGATTGTCGGGGCCCTCGTTATTGGTCAAGCTGCCGTTCAGGCAGGTCTGGTATCACCTGTTATGGTTATTGTTGTTTCCATAACCGCAATCGCAAACTTTGCAACGCCATCATTCCCAATGGCCATTTCTGCAAGATTGGTTCGTTTTTTACTGATGTTTCTTGCTACAATTTTGGGCTTTTTTGGAATTATGCTTGGCCTCTTGGCAATGTTTGTCCATTTGTGTTCCCTTCGTTCGTTTGGGGTTCCATATATGTCACCATTAGCGCCATTTAATCTAAAGCACCAGCAGGATACAATTTTTCGTTTTCCCATTTATACTTTTAAAGACCGTCCTCCATTAATGACAGGGGGGAATGTGGTAAGAGCTGGAAGTAATCAAAAACCGGGACCCCCAAAAGACAAAAGTAATTCAACTGAATCTAATAAGGGTGATCAGCAATGAAAAAGTACATAAAAGTTTTATTGTTGCTGTTTTTGAGTGTACCATTGCTTACCGGTTGCTGGAATCAAGAGGAATTACCAAATTTAGCCTTTGTGATGGCACTGGGGGTTGACAAAGCGAAAAATAATCAAGGTTATACGCTCACCTTTGAGATCGTAAATCCAGGAAATGTGGCTGCCTCACAAATGGGAGGTGGTCAAGGCGTTCCTGTTGCGGTTTATAAAAGTACTGGCAAAAGTTTATTTGATGCAACCCGCAAGGCTTCAAAGAAACTTTCAAGGAAAATTTATTTTGCTCATACGAATGCAGTAGTGATTAGTGAGCAGGTTGCTAAAGATGGGGTATTGGATTTGCTGGATATATTGGATCGGGATCCGATTTTTCGGACAACAACTCAATTATTCATTGCAAAGGATACCTCGGCTGAGAATGTTGTTTCAACTTTAACGATTCTTGATAAAATCCCCGTTAATAAAATTGTCAAATCGCTGAATGTCACAGAAGCAATGCTGGGGGAAAATATGAAGGTTACAATTGATGACTTTATAAAGGATATTGTCAGCAGCGGGAAGGAACCATTTACAAATGGAGTCATTCTGCCTGGCAATCAAAAATTGGGAGACAAAATGAGCAATATTGCCATAGATAAACCGGGTGTTATTATCGAAATCGATGGCCTGGCACTTTTTAAGGGCGGGAAATTGATAGGCTGGATTGACGGTAATCAAGCAAGGGGTGTTGTGTGGACTTTAAATAAGGTAAACGGAACAGATGTTTTTGTTGATTGGCAGGGGAAAAAAAAGGCAATTGGTGTTATTATCCGAAGATCAAATGCAAAGTTTTCACCATCCATAAGAAACGGAAAGCCTTTTATACAAGTAGCAATTAAAGCGGAAGCGGACATCGAACAGGTAAATACTTCATTGAAAATTACCGACCCTGCCGTTATCAAGAAATTAGAGGATATGGTTGGGGAGGAAGTAAAAAAAGAAGTAAGAGATTCAATTAAAACGGTTCAATCAAAAAAAAGTGATATTTTTGGGTTTGGCGACTCAATTCATCGAGCATATCCAAAAAAATGGAAGAATCTTAAGAGTAATTGGAATAAAGAGTTTTCGACATTGGATTTCTCTGTTAAATCTGAGGTTTATCTTCGCCGCCACGGTATCCGCAATGAACCATTCTTGAGCGATATTAACAAGTAACCCGTATTAATGGGGAGTGATATTGATGAACAAAGTTAAAATAAGTGCTTTTCAATTGTTTTCACTTGCCTTTTTGTTCGAAATGGGAAGTGCAATTTTGGTTGGGCTTGCAGGGCAAGCAAGGCAGGATGCATGGATCGCGATTCTGCTTGGAATGGGCGGGGGTCTATTACTTTTTCAAATCTATTATTGGTTATTTTCCTACTATCCAGATCTTCCGTTAACTAGCTATATCCAACAAATAGTCGGTAAATGGGCTGGATGGGTAATTGGTTTTTGTTACGTCAATTATTTTATGTATTTAGCGGCAAGGATTTTACGGGACTTTGGGGAATTGCTCACATCGACTATATATACCCAAACTCCCCAGCTGGTTGTTATGTCTTTAATGATGTTAACGATCATCTATGCAGTTTATAAAGGGATTGAAGTAATAGCAAGGGTAGGGGAATTGCTTTTCTTTGTCGTCTATATAATGGCTGTTGTTGGAGGGCTTTTAATGGTTTTTACGGGATTAATTCATTTAGAGAATTTGAAACCAGTACTCGAAAATGGTCTTGCACCTATATTAAAAACGTCATTAACCGAAACGATAAATTTCCCTTTTGGAGAGATGATTGTATTTTCAATGATTCTCCCTTGTTTGAATGAACCAAAAAAGGCAAGATTCATTTGTATGTTTGCCATGGTATTAAGTGGAATCAATATTACGATCACATCACTTATTGACATTACAACTTTGGGGGTAGATTTATTTATTCGTTCTCCTTTCCCATTATTAAGCGCCATCCAAAGAATTCAATTATTAAATTTTCTTGAGCGACTTGATGTTTTATTTATGCTATACCTGGCCGTTGGGGGGTTTATCAAAATCGGAGTTTTTTATTATGCTGCAGTTGCTGGAACAGCAGATTTATTTAAGCTAAAAGACCAAAAAAAAATTATCTTTCCCATTGGGCTTTTAGTCATGTTTGCAGCAGGAGCGATTGCTTCCAATTATAGCGAAGATATAAAAGAAGGCCTTGAAGTTGTACCTATTTATTTACATTGGCCTTTCCAAATTATTATTCCGGGGATTTTACTAATTATAGCGTTCTTTCGAAATCGAAAAAAACTTTCGGGCAAAAAAGGAAAGGAAATGATGACTCAGTAAAATAAAAAAGCTGTTTAAAAAAAATAAAAACGGCAGTCAGGAACTGCCATTTAAATTTTTCATCTTAATAAACTCTTTTACCAAGAATAATCAAGTCTCGCTCAATCCCGTCCAATTCAGCAACTTTTGGTAAATGTGCCCACTTCACGAAACCAAATTTAGAAAATAATTTTAAGCTAGGTTCATTATGTCCGAAGATAAATCCTAGCAATGTTTTAACATGAAGCATAGGGCAGGCTTTA
>JAUZQA010000128.1 GCA_030705665.1 Bacillota bacterium | reverse complement strand
GACGGGCACCCGCTGTGGCAACGGGGGTAAAACGGGCCTTGCCTGATCGATTTGTCTTTACTTATCAAGGAGATGGCGACCTCGCTTCGATTGGAATGAGTGAAGTGATTCATGCAGCGGCGAGAGGAGAGAAGATTACCGTTATTTTTGTAAATAATGCGATTTACGGAATGACCGGTGGGCAAATGGCACCGACTACGCTAATTGGTCAAAAAACGGCAACATCTCCATATGGCCGTGACGAGAGTGTCCAAGGTTTCCCAATCAGAATCTGTGAAATGCTTGCCACATTAGATGGAGCAGCATACATTGAAAGAGTTTCTCTCCATGACGTTCCGCACATTATGAAAGCAAAAAAAGCGATCCGAACAGCGTTTGAAGTGCAGCAAAACAAGCTGGGATTTTCGTTGATTGAAGTGTTGGCAACCTGTCCGACAAACTGGGGTCTTTCCCCTCAAGAATCATTCCAATGGGTTAAGGATCAGATGATGCCAGTTTATCCTCTGGGTGTTTACAAAAATAAAAGGAGGGATTAGGGATGCTCGAGGAAATCATTATAGCTGGGTTTGGCGGTCAAGGGGTAATGTCAATGGGACAGCTACTTGCCTACGCAGGAATGCTGGAAGGAAAACATGTTTCCTGGCTTCCTTCATATGGCCCGGAACAAAGAGGAGGCACAGCAAACTGTGCGATTGTGGTAAGTGATGAGCCTGTAGGTTCACCAGTTGTTTCGAGACCGTCAACAGCCATTATCTTGAATAATCCTTCATTTGAAAAATTCGAACCGAAAATTCGGCCGGGAGGATTACTCATACTTAATTCATCATTGGTTACCCGAGTAACCGCACGAAAAGATATTAAGGTCATTGAAGTAAAGGCCACTCATGAGGCAAATGAGTTAGGAAATTCAAAAGTAGCCAATATGATTTTACTCGGAACATATTTAGCCAACGTTCCATTCATTTCATTGCATTCCGTGGTTCAGTCTTTAAATAAAGTGTTGTCACCAGAAAAAAATCATTTAATCGAATTAAATATTAAAGCTTTAGAAAAGGGCTCTTCGTTTGTCCTTGAACATATATCTTAAAAAAAGGCCTAAGCCATGGATGCTTTAGCAGAAACTTTTTTGCTGTTGCGTTTGGCTTGGGCCTTTTGAAGTACATAATCCAAAATAGTTAACACAAAATAAATAAAGTGTGATTCAATGCACTTAATTGATAATCGTTTTCAATTATAATGAAATCAATCAAGTAATTAGGAGGAAATTCATCATGCAAATGCAATCCGTTAAAGCCTACCAAGAATATAGTGAGGAAAAATTCACAAAAAGAGTCATTTTTAATAATGGAGAAAGTACAGCATTTGTTCTGAACTTTATGCCTGGACAAAAACTTCCCGCTCATAAGCATCCAGGGGCAGAGGTTTATCTTTTCGTTTTAAACGGAAATGGAACGATCATCATTGATGGAAAAGAGACAGAAGTGACAGCATCGGATTTAACTCACACAAGTGATAAAGAAGAACTGGCATTTACAAACAGCGGAAGTGAGCCTGTCAGCTTGTATGTTGTAATCAGCAAAGTGCCAAATCAAGAATATGCAAAAGATATTTAAAGCCAGCGATCAAGCTGGCTTTTTCTCTTTTTGTTTGGCTTTAATCCCGAAAAACCACCAATTCCAATCACCCAGCAGTTTCATTAATGCAGGGACCAGCACCATTCGAACAATGGAAGCATCTATGAAGATAGCTGTCGCAATGCCAACACCAAGTTGTTTAACTGGCATAACACCGGTAAAAGCAAATGCCCCAGTGACAACAATCATGATCGCCGCAGCTGAAGTGATAATTTTACTTGTATAGGTCAATCCTGACACTGTGGCAAAACTATTGTCACCTGTATTTAAATAAAATTCTTGAATCCTGGATATCAAGAAAACTTCATAATCCATTGACAAGCCAAACACAAGGCTAAACACAAATACCGGCAGAATAAGGGCAATATCCACAGGCTTTATTCCAAAGTGGCCCTGCTGGTAGACCCATACAACAATTCCAAATGTACAACTAAGACTCAAAATATTCATCAAGATGGCTTTTAACGGAATCAATAAAGAACGAAAAGCTGCCATTAAAATGATAAAGGTTGTAAGAAAAATCAATAAAAGTCCGTGTGGGGCCTTGTTAAAAATTTCATCAAAAATTTCTTGTTCAAACTTGATTTGACCGCCAAAATAGGTCTTTAATGGCAGGCCCTTATTTGCCCAATCTCTTACCCATTCTCGATCTTGTGCACTATTTCCAGTTTTTAAATAGGTTTCAACCATCATTTTGTTATCCCTGACATAATAATCTAATAATGGAGCAAGTTGTTGCTTGTTCCCATATGTAATTAGCTGTGTAAGCTGGCTGGCGTTTGTTTTTGTGGCCGAAAACAGGGAATCAACCTGATGCACAAGACCATCTTTTTTTAGTTTATTAATCAATTGAAAAGCCTTTTCTAGATTGGCCGGATCCTGCATTTTTCCTTTGGACTGTATGACCATCACGACTTTTTTCTCATCAACTTTTCCACTAGGGATAAACTTGTCCTTAAATGTTTCATAAGCCATTCTTGAGGAATAGTTTTCCGGTAACGAATCAATACCTGGGATTTTTAAATTCATATCCCTTGCAGGAATTAGACCTGCAAGAAGGATGAATAGAGCAGTTATTGTCATCAAAACAGGTCTTTTCATCACATATATGGCAAAGGAATGCCAAAAGGATGAAGGAGTATCCTTGATTCGAAACAAGCTAAATTTGTTGATCTTGTGTCCCATAACTGACAAAAGCGCGGGAAGAAAGGTAATAGCTGTAAGGGCAGAGACAAAAACGACCGTCATTCCTCCTAAAGCGACATTTTGAAAAATATCAATTTTGATAAATAACAAACCTGATAAGCCAATAAAAACGCAAAGTCCAGAAAAAATAATGGAACGGCCAGCGGTCGATACTGTTATTTGAATGGCGTCATGAAGTGTATTTTTATTTATTTCTTCCTTGAAGCGATTAATTAAGAGAAGGGCAAAGTCAATACTAAGCGCTAACCCAATCATTGGAATGATATTCAAAATAAAAATGGATAAATGGGAATGAAAGCTATAAAAATAGACAATTCCCATCGTCGATAGGATTGAAACAACTCCAATAATAAGCGGGACTGCTGCAGCTACTACCCCGCCAAAGGCGAGAACCAATACGAGTAAGGCAATCGGCAGCCCAATCATTTCCGCCTTTGCTAAATCTTCCTGGCTGGCCTTATTCAGGTCCTGAACGATTACAGGCTCTCCGGTCATTGTGACTGTGAGACCCGATTTATTTTTTAACTTTGAACGTAACCAATTAATTTCTTTACCAAGGTTTTCTGATCCTTTATCAAAGGCGAGAATACCATAGGCATACTGATCCTTCATCATTCCTTCATGACCGAAGGGTGTGGTAATGGTTTTTATACTTTTAATCCCTTTTATGTTTTTAAATGTATCTTCAACGAATTTTTTCCATACATGATCATTTATTTGTTTATCATGATGGAATAAGAGGATAATGGATGATTTTGGCTGTCGGAAGTCTTTTTCTAATAATCCTTTTGTCTGTTTGTATTCGCCTTGATACTCGAAGCCATTTCCACTAAGAACAGTCGGCAGCTTTAAAGCAAAAAATGCTAACACTGCTATAATTACTACCCATATCGAGAGTACCCATTTCCGTTTTCGAAATACAGTTTCTCCTAGATTTTGCAGCAACAATACGACCCCCTTTACTTGAATCATACCCTAAATATGTAATTGAATTCTTGGTAATTGTTTTAGAAAAATAATAATTACTAAAACACTTTTTTTCTGCAATAAGGAAATAGTAATGACAAATAAAATTTTTATAAAAAGGCATAACAGATTAGAATAATTTGTTATAGTTAAAATTGGGAAATTTATCATGATTTTTTATGAGAAGAATAAAGAAAGGAAGTAATCATCATGACACAAAATGTAGCACGTATGATTGACCATACATTATTAAAACCGGATGCAACGGAGGCTGAAATCGTTAAGTTAGTAAATGAGGCAAAACAATATTCATTTGCTTCTGTTTGTATAAATCCTACATGGGTAAAAACGGCGGCAGACTTGCTTGTGGATACTCCCAATGTAAAAGTTTGTACCGTGATTGGGTTTCCTCTGGGGGCCACAACAACGGAAACTAAAGTGTTCGAAACAAAAAATGCGATTGGGAATGGTGCAACAGAGGTAGATATGGTTATCAATATCGGGGCACTTAAGGATAAACGAGACGAGTTTGTTGAACAGGATATCCGTGCAGTGGTTGAAGCTGCAAAGGGAAAAGCATTAACCAAAGTAATAATTGAAACCTGCTTATTAACAGATGAGGAAAAGATAAGGGCTTGTGAACTTGCTGTGAAGGCAGGAACTGATTTTGTAAAAACTTCAACTGGTTTCTCAACAGGAGGCGCCACTGTGGCTGATATTCAATTAATGCGAAAAACAGTTGGCCCAGACCTAGGTGTAAAAGCGTCTGGAGGGGTTCGCAGCCGTGAGGACGCTCTCGCTATGATCGAAGCTGGGGCAACAAGAATTGGTGCAAGTGCAGGCATTGCCATCGTCAATGGAGAAACTTCGACAGCAAATTATTAATTAGAGAAAAAGAGGGCTGGTCATGAAAGAGATTTTCTTAGCTTTAGTTGCCGGTTTGCTCGTTGGGATTATTTTTAAGTTCCTAAAGCTGCCTATTCCTGCTCCACCTGTATTAACGGGAGTAATTGGAATTTTTGGCGTGTATTTTGGCGGCATTTTAGCTGACTGGATTGGAAAGCTTATACATTAAAAATGGGTAAGATAGATGGATCAATGGGTGGGAGTGATGATAATGGAAGAAAAAGAGCTGATAGGCGAAGCAATCAAGGCAAGGGAATTAGCTTATGTCCCCTATTCAAAATTCAAAGTAGGAGCAGCATTAGTTTCGAAGGATGGGCAGATTTTTCGTGGCTGTAATATCGAAAATGCCGCGTATAGTGTGACTAATTGTGCGGAACGTACTGCATTATTCAAGGCATATTCTGAAGGTGTTACATCATTTGAAACTCTTGTTGTGGTAGCTGATACGGATGGGCCAGTTTCACCATGCGGGGCCTGCCGACAGGTCATTTCTGAGCTCTGTGATTCGAACATGGAGGTCATATTGACCAATTTAAACGGGGATATACAGAGAACGACGGTTGCTGAGCTGCTTCCAGGCGCTTTTTCGCCAAAAGACTTAAAATAACGAGCGGGAAGAATCCCGCTCGCTTCTTTTTTACATTTGGAGCCCCGCTTTAGGAAAAGGGAGTACGGGAAAAAACGATTAATTCTCCCCGTGCTCAAAGAAAGAGAGCGAGTTTGGGAAGAAAAAGCAATTAATTCTCCCCGTGCTTAATGAACAGGTGCGGGTTCAGGAAGAAAAAACGGTTAATTCATCCCGTGCCTAAGGAAAAAGAGATAGCAGGGGAAGAAAAAAGTGCTCGTTTCAGAGATCAGCTTTCCTTTTGGTGCCGTGAAACATAAGGGTTTCCGCTTACCCAAAAGCGCCATGGATAATCCTTTGCTTCTCCGGTATTTTCAATCCCGATTCTTTTTCCCTGAGAAATGGATGCTGGAGTAATTCCCTTACTAATAAATAGGGGAGGCTCCCAAAAAACACGTCCATAATCACTCATAGTAATCCCTAATGCTTTCGTCAGCTTACCTGGTCCGTTGGTGAGATTTCGCTGCGTTGTCATTCCTCTTCTGGCTGTCATTAACTCAATGCCGAATAATGGCTCCAGTGCCCTGATTAAGACAGCTTCAGGTTCATCTATTCCAGCGCTGACAACATTAATTAAGCAATGGGTGTGCATTTGGTATGTATATACATGCCCTGCCTCAGCAAACATAATCTCAGTTCGCTTTGTCCTGCGATTTTGATAACTATGTGCAGCACGGTCGATTGGTCCCATATAGGCTTCTGTTTCAACAATATATCCTGCGGCCATCCCCTCGGGAGTTTCTTTGACCAAAACACAGCCCAGCAAAGATTGGGCTAAATCAATAGTGGACATTTGAAAAAAACTAGTTAATACAGGTACTATTTCATTATTGGCAGGATTGGATTGATTTAGCTTCACTTTCAAAACCTCCAAGATCGATCTTTATAAAAGGAGAAATAAAAAGATGAAAACAATTGGATTTATTGGAGCTGGCAAAATGGCTCAAGCAATGATTTCGGGAATCCTTCACTCAAATTTACTAACTCCAGAAAATGTAATAGCCAGTGCTCGTACGGAAAAAACGTTAACAACAATTAAACAAAAATATTCAATACGAACAACAATCAATAATCATGAGGTTGCCCAATTTGCTGATATTCTCATTTTAGCAGTGAAACCCAATGTTCATTCAAATGTAATCAAGGAAATTAAAGAATATGTTAAGCCAGATTCCATTATCATTACCATTGCAGCAGGAGTTACACTCGAAGATTTAAATAAAGAATTCGGGCGTAATCTTAAATTTATTCGTTCAATGCCTAATACTCCATCATTGGTCGGAGAAGGAATGAGTGTTCTTTGCGCTAATGAGAATGTTGATTCGGAAGATTTACAACAGGTTGTACAATTATTTAATTCATTTGGAAAAACGGAAAGCATGCTAGAGTCATTAATGGATGCTGTCCCTGCTATTAGTGGTTCTTCTCCTGCCTATGTATATATGCTAATGGAAGCAATGGCAGATGGAGGAGTTCAACAGGGAATACCAAGGGGCCAGGCCTACCGATTGGCAGCACAGGCGGTTCTTGGAGCAGCTAAAATGGTTTTAGAAACAGGAAAGCATCCCGGCCAGCTAAAAGACGATGTCTGTACCCCAGGGGGAGCAACAATAGAAGCGGTGGCAAGTCTCGAAAAAAATCAGTTTAGAGGAGCCATCCTTTCAGCAATGAAAGAATGTACGGATAAAGTCAAGAGATTATGAAAAAGGCCTAAAGGGCCTTTTTTGATATAGCAAAAAAACAGGGAAAATCCCTGTTTTTTAGAAAATTAGATTAATGATGTGATAAATAATTCCTGCTAGTAATGCTGAAATAGGAAGGGTAATGACCCAGGTAATCAACATTCTCTGAGCGGTACCCCATTTAACTCCTTTAAGGCGGTGCGCTGATCCTACTCCTAAAATTCCAGAGGAAATAACATGTGTCGTACTGACTGGCAAATGAACATAAGTTGCTCCAAAGATAATAAATGCTCCCGTTAAGTCTGCAGCAACACCATTGATTGGACGGATTTTCATAATTTTTCCGCCAACTGTTTTAATAATTTTCCATCCGCCAATAGATGTTCCAAGCCCCATTGAACATGCACAGGCAATCTGTACCCATAAAGGAATATCTGTGGATTTTACAAACCCATTGGCAATTAGGGCCATGGTAATGATCCCCATTGATTTCTGGGCATCGTTTGTACCGTGTGAGTATGATTGTAAGGCAGCAGTTAGAATTTGAATAATTCGAAAAGTACGATTCGTTTTGGTTAAATTATAGTTTTTAAAGATTACTTTAAAGATGCTGTATATGATATAGCCAACGATAAATGCCAGGATAGGAGAGATAATTAAGCCTTCAAGAATTTTTAAAAATCCTGCATATTTTAACGATGCAAATCCTGTAGCGGCAATGGCTGCTCCTGCAATGGAACCAATAATCGCATGGGAAGAACTGCTTGGAATCCCGAAATACCAAGTAATTAAGTTCCAAGCAATCGCTGAAAGTAAAGCAGCGAGTATTACGAAATGCCCATTTTGCATTTTAAATGGATCAATGATATCAGATGTGATAGTTTTAGCAACTCCGGTAAAAGTTAATGCCCCTACAAAGTTCATTGTGGCCGCTAAAAGGATGGCTTGCCGCGGTTTTAACGCTTTTGTAGAAACAGAAGTAGCAATTGCATTGGCTGTATCATGGAAACCATTAATAAAGTCAAAAAGAAGAGCACCAATAACAATCAAGACTGTTACAATTAATAAACTACTCATTTTAAGACTCCTTATGCATTTTTCATAATAATGGTTTCTAGAGTATTAGCCACGGTTTGGCAATAATCTGCGATGTCTTCCAATGTCTCATAAATTTCTTTATATTGAATAATTCGGATTGGATCTTTTTCAACGGTGAACAAATGTTTTATGGATTGTCTTAAAATATTGTCACATCTTGATTCAAAATCCTTTATTTTAATTGCATGTTCTCTGATCTGAAGTAATTTTTTATTGGATAATAATCCGATTGCTTTGTCAATTTCATGGACACTGCCTTGAATCGATTCAACGAAATTAAGCATGAACTCATCTGCTTGTGTCATGGAGTACATTTCAAATAGTGCTGCACAAGCTTCCAGTCCGTCTAATACATCGTCCATACTCATGGTAAGCTGTAAAATGTCTTCACGTTCAATTGGAGTAATAAAGGCATCGTTTAACTGTGTAATGACTTCATGGACAAAAGTATCACCTTTTGTTTCATATTCCTTCATTTTTTCAGAAAAAATCTTTAAGTCACTGACATTTTTTAATTTGTATTCTGTAAAATAATCTGCACTTTCCTGTAAATTAGAGGAAATTTTGTTAAGCAAAACATTAAATTTATCATCTTTTTTAAAAGCCATAGTTTAACCCCCGTATTTCATTTTCATCCAACGAATATTGTTCCAAACGAGAATAATTTTATATGAAATCTAATAGAAATTAAAACAAAAATAATTAGATTTACAAAAACTTAACAAAAGAAAATTCTGAATTATATATCAAGTTTGGATAAAAAAAGAAGCGGATTGCCGATGAAAGCAATCCGTTTTTTGATTATTTTCGAGAAAAAAGGGTAAGTTAACTTTACAAGCAGTTAACATGAAAAGGACCAATTGGCTCAATTGGTTTTTTACCATTTAATTGCTTGGAATCTAACATTAGTGAAATAATTAGTCAATGCTGAAGGAGTGTTAAAATGGGATTTCTGTGGTCCTTAATCGTCGGAGGAATAATTGGCTGGTTAGCAGGAATGGTTGTTGGTAGAGATATACCTGGGGGTATAATTGGAAATATAATTGCTGGCTTTG
>JAUZQA010000127.1 GCA_030705665.1 Bacillota bacterium | reverse complement strand
ATTTGCATAATCATGACTATGAAGGACAGCGGTGGTCCCATATTTATTTTTCACTTCTACTAATCTATCAGCAATTTCATCCAGAGCCTCTTGCCATGAAATAGGTTTAAATTCGCCCTTTACCTTTTTTAATGGCTGGAGCAGCCGCTGTGAAGAATTCGCTCTCATTTCCAGCATGCGGCCGCGGCCGCAAATTTTACCCTTTGTAATCGGGTGTGAAGGGTCACCATCAATTTTCGTGACTTTCCCATTTTCAACTGTAACCTGAAGGCCACAGCTATCCCAACAGTTTAATGGGCATGCTGATTGTAATCGTTCAGCCAAGTTCTACACCCCCTGTTCAACCCTTTTATATTAGAATAATATAAATGAACAAAAAAAAGAAGCATGCTGCTGATCTCAATCAGCCTTCATGCTTTACTAAAACCTTCTTCATTTTTCTTGAAAATTCCCTTCTCGGAATCAATACGCTATGTGAACAGCCTTCACATTTAATTCTGACATCCATACCCATACGTATTATTTTCCACCGATTGGTCCCACATGGATGCTGCTTCTTCATTTCAACGATATCATTGAGTGCAAACTCTTTTTCTTCCATTTATATACACCTCTTTATACACTTGGTTCCTTTTGTTGTTCAACATCTCTTGTGTACATAACCAATCGTGGAAATGGAATTTCAATTCCATTTTCATCAAGTTTCAGCTTGATTTCTTTCCGGATCATCCTAGCAATATAAAAGTGTTTCATCGGTAGGGTTTCTGCAACGACTCTTAAAACAATTTCAGTTGGTCCAAGATTTTGAACGCCTAAAAGCTCTGGTGTCTTAACTAAATCTTCATATTGCTCCGGAAGTTTTTCAAGCAGCTCTTGAATAACTCTTTCAGCCTTTTCGATATTCTCTTCATAAGCTATTGCGACATCTATAGCTGCAACACTGTTATTTAATGAAAAGTTTGTTACTTGAAGAATTGACCCATTTGGCAAAATATGTAGCTCGCCTGTCCAGCTTTTAATTTTGGTTGTCCGTAATCCAATTGCTTCTACATCACCTTCAAATTGACCAACACGAATATGGTCACCGACAGAAAACTGATCTTCAAAAATGATAAAAAATCCTGATAGTATATCTTTAACCAAACTTTGGGCTCCAAAACCAATTGCCAAACCTACAATTCCTGCCCCAGCCAATAGCGCCTTCACGTCAATACCCAAAACAGAAAGAATCATCATAATTGCAATAAAGTATATGACATACGAAAGCACATTATCTAAAAGCTTCGATAGTGTCTCTTCACGACGTTCAGATGTTCTTAATGGAGAACGGTCTCTGATTTTAAATATATTATGGATTGTTACTTTTCCAATGCGGATGATAATGTTCGCAACCACGGCAATGATGATAATTTTTATTATCCCTGCACCAAAAGCAACCCATGTTTTCTCACTTAAAAAATCATTTATTAGCTTTTGAGAAACACCGATTTGTGAAATATTCATTATTACTTTCCCCCTGAAACCTACTATTTCAAAATCTATTTTAACAATTTTTTGTTAGAGATAGAAGTTTTAAAGATAATGTATAGATTATTTAAAATGTTCGTATACTGGTAATACTAATATTAGGGAGTGGACTGAATGAATCTAAAATCCGGTTTTTTTGACAGGAGGGCAAGTACCAGGATTTTCCATGAAGAAGTTCAAGCTGCAGACAACCTGGCTCAAGAATTACTTTCCTATTTCCCGGTAATGGCAAGGCGCCCGATTGTTTTTGTCTGTATAGGAACTGATCGTTCTACTGGTGATTCATTAGGACCACTTGTTGGGACATTACTAGAAGAGAAAAACCTTCCGTCATTTTATATTTATGGAACATTAGATGACCCTATACATGCTGTAAACCTGGAAGAAAAATTAAAAGAAATTAACGAAAAGCATTTTCATCCCTTTATTATTGGCATTGATGCCTGCTTAGGAAGATATAAAAGTGTCGGTTTTATTGAAATAGGAAATGGACCTGTAAAACCAGGAGCAGGCGTAAACAAGGAACTGCCTGCTGTTGGTCATATCCATATTACAGGGATTGTAAATGTGAGTGGTTTTATGGAGTTTTTTGTTCTCCAGAACACTCGATTAAATATTGTCTTGAAAATGGCCAAAACCATTGCAAACGGAATCGATCAATCCAATCTGCATTATACAAAGAAATTCGATTGGATTGATTTTGAGGAAACTTCTGTTAATAACAATTAATAAAAAGGGGCAGGTACCTTTGATTGACTTTAAACATTATAAACAAATCAAAGATGCTTGCCCATTTATATTTTAATAATGCCGATGATAGTAATATAGAATCGTAACAATAATTGCGGTGACGACAATCCCCGGCAAAAAATTAGCCACTTTTATTTTGATTTTCCCTGTTAGATTTAAACCGATCGCAAAAATCATAATGCCGCCAACTGAAGTCATTTCGTTAATAAATTGAGTCATTAAGGCATGTGGAACAAGTTGATTGATTTGAGTAGCAAATGCAGCGATGCTTCCTTCATATATCAAAACCGGAACAGCTGAGAAGATCACACCAATGCCAAGGGTTGTGGTTAAAATAAGAGCTGTAAATCCATCAATAATTCCCTTTGTATACAAAACGGCATGATCACCGCGAATTCCGCTGTCTAATGCACCGATGATCGCCATGGCGCCAATGACAAAGATGAGCGTTGCCGTAACAAATCCTTCCGATATACTTCCGCTTCCACTTGAACCCACTTTCTTTTCCAGCCAGCCACCGAGGTCATTTAATTTCTCCTCCAGCTGCATCAATTCACCAATGACTGTCCCTATGACCATACTCAAAATCACGATTAGAAAATTATCACTTTTTAACCCCATTTGTAGACCTAAAACCATAACCGTAAGGCTAATCGCAAACATAACGGTTACTTTCATGCTCTCTGGAATACGATTGAGCAGTTTGCCTAGCAATGAACCAATAATAATTAACACACCATTGACTAGTGTTCCTAATAAAAACATTTATCTGTCACCTGTTTTTCCGATTGTCGAATTTTATCATTAATCCTAACCTATCATGATTATTTTAAAAGTGCAAGACTTGGATAAACTTATCTTTTATAGACAGGAAGGTAAGAAAACTCGCCGATTGTCGAGCCCTAAAAAAATAAACCATCCTTAATGGCTTAGAAGGATGGCTCTTCATCTAAAAGTTCTAAAATCCGCTCTAAATCCTCTTTAGAGAAGAATTCAATTTCAATTTTACCCTTATTTTTTGTTTGCTTAATACTGACCGTTGTCCCAAACCTTTCTCGCAAGGAACTTTCACGTTCCTTTAAAAAGAGATCCGCTTTTGGCTCCGGCTTTTTTGTTTCACGTGAAACATTTTCGTTTAATTGCTGGATTAACCTTTCAAGCTGACGGACATTTAAATTCTCCTTAACGATTTTTTCCACAAGAGAAGGGAGTTTATTTTTTTGCCTAAGACCAAGCAGCGCACGGCCATGTCCCATTGAAATGGTTCCCTCTGAAATGAGTTCTTGAATTTTAACAGGCAGCGAGAGGAGACGGATATGATTGGCAATATGCGGACGGCTTTTTCCCAATCTTTTTGCCACTTCTTCTTGTGTCAAATTCAGCTTTTCCATTAAAGCCTGGTACGCCATTCCTTCTTCGATCGGGTTTAAATCTTCTCTTTGAAGATTTTCCAGTATCGCTAATTCCATCATTTGCTGTTCAGAAAGTTCACGTACAATCGCTGGAATCTTTTCCAATTTTGCTTCCTTGGCTGCTCGGTAACGTCTTTCACCAACTACAATTTCGTAGCCTTTAATGCTTTTTCTCACCACTAGTGGCTGCAAAATACCATGTTCAATAATGGACTCTTTTAACTCTTCGATTGCTTCTTGATCAAAGGTTTTCCTTGGCTGATAAGGATTAGGACGCAAATCCTTCAAGCTAAGTTCCTGAATTATCTCATCATTACTAGCATTGATAGCGGGAAGTAATGCATCCAGTCCTTTTCCTAAACCCTTTCCTAAACCTTTAGCCATTTGATACCACTTCCTTCGCCAATTCTACATATACTTCTGCACCACGTGACTTAGGATCGTAGGTAATAATCGGTTCTCCATGACTTGGAGCTTCACTGAGTCTGATATTCCGAGGAATAATCGTTTTATACACTTTATCTTGAAAATACTTTTTTACTTCTTCAATGACTTGAATACCTAAATTTGTTCGTGCATCTAACATCGTTAGCAGCACACCTTCAATTTTTAAATCATGGTTTAAATGTTTTTGAACAAGACGGACTGTATTTAATAGCTGACTTAACCCCTCTAATGCGTAATACTCACATTGAACTGGGATCAATACTGCATCTGAAGCAGTTAGAGCATTAATTGTTAATAGTCCTAATGATGGAGGACAATCAATGACAACATAATCAAATCCGTCTTTTACCTCTTCAAGCGCCCTTTTTAAACGAACTTCCCTCGAGATCGTCGGAACCAATTCAATTTCTGCTCCTGCTAATTGAATGGTTGCTGGTATGGCATACAGGTTCTCAATGGATGATGATTTAATAACATTTTTTGCTTCAACGTCATCTACTAAAACATCATATATACATTGATTCACTTCTGCCTTTTCAATTCCAATCCCGCTCGTTGCATTACCCTGTGGGTCAATGTCAACTAATAAAACTCGTTTTCCTATATATGCTAAGCAGGCGCCTAGGTTAACAGCGGTTGTCGTTTTACCGACTCCCCCTTTTTGATTCGCGATTGCAATCACCTTGCTCACGAGATCACCTACCTTTATCTACTAGACTAGTATCCATAAGAACAGCCATGTTATTTATTTTATCACGAAACTGAATCATTGGAGTTTTTTTTCTAAAATTTAAATCTTTAGTTGCAAAAAAAAAGCGGAACCTAATCGTACTTTAGGTTCCGCTTATTCCTATATTTTCCAAATTTATTTTTTCTTAGGAATTCGAATAGTAAATTGATAAAACTCTTCAAACTCTTCTTCTTCAGAAGCAAGATTAATGCCGCTATTCGACACCATTGTTAAGGATTGTCGAATGGTGTTAACTGCTATTCTCATATCTTTGCTAAACGCTTTTCGTTTCTGTTTTGGTTTCCCTGTCTTTTGTTCCAATAAACGAACAACACGTTCTTCTGTTTGTTTTACATTAAGGTTCTTTTCAATTATCTCCTCTAAAAGCTTGATTTGCTTTTCCGGATCTTTTAGTGGGATAAGGGAACGAGCATGACGCTCCGTAATTTGTTTATTCAATAATGCATTTTGTACTTCTTCTGGTAATTTAAGAAGCCGCAGCTTGTTCGCTACAGTGGATTGCCCCTTGCCTAAACGTTGGGCAAGCGCCTCCTGTGTCAAATTGTGGAGCTCCAGTAATTTCCCATAAGCAATTGCTTCTTCAATGGGCGAAAGTTCTTCACGCTGAAGGTTTTCAATCAAAGCAACAGATGCTGTTTCAGTATCGGTTAAATTTTTGATGATCGCCGGAACAAGATCCCAGCCAAGTTTTTTCATTGCTCTCCAACGCCGCTCTCCAGCAATAATTTCATACTTTCCTGTTTCGAACTCGCGTACAACGATTGGTTGAATAATTCCATGGATATGGATGGTTCGTGATAATTCTTCAATTTTAGCTTCATCAAAAACAGTCCGAGGCTGAAAGCGGTTTGGAACAATATCATCTATAGGAATTTTTTTTACTTCATCTCGATCATCTATAGCTTCAATTTGATCCTGCTCAATCTGTTGTTCCTTTTCACCGGGGTCAACCTGCTGTTCCTTTTCGCCGAGGCCAAAAAAGCGTGTAATTGTATGCTTCATCCCCAACACCACCTTTACGAAACTCCCTATTACTTATTCTCTATATAATTGACAAGTTCCTGCATCTAAAAAACATGAAAAAACAAAATTACTGTCACTACTCTATCGGTATTTTATTAGGTGTACCCGGTTTCCGCGGATACTTTTTCGGTGTAATTTTTGTCTTTTTTATGACAATAATATTTCTTTCACTCTCTTCAATTGGCAATGTAAATGTGAAGGTATCTTCCACCACTCCACCGAAAAGAGTAATCGCCTTTTTGCCTTGTTCTAATTCTTCGCTCGCATGAGCGGCTTTCATGGCAATAAATCTCCCACCCTGTTTAACAAGAGGAAGGCAAAGCTCACTCAAAACAGACATCCTTGCCACCGCTCTTGCAGTTACCACATCATATTTTTCACGATGGTCAGGGTTAACTCCAAAGGTTTCAGCACGATCATGAATAAAGTGTACATGATCGAGTTTTAATTGACTGGCAAGATGATTTAAAAATGTAATCCGCTTATTTAACGAGTCAACAATCGTTAATTCAATCGAAGGAAAAACGATTTTAAGCGGTATGCTGGGAAAACCAGCCCCAGCCCCAACATCGCAGAGCTGAATGGGTTTGGAAAAGTCAAAATAAAAGGCGGCTGAAATAGAATCGTAAAAATGCTTCAGATAAACTTCATCTTTATCCGTAATCGCGGTTAGATTCATTTTTTCATTCCATTCAACCAATATTTGATAATATCTTTCAAACTGATCTAATTGTTCGGGAGTAAGATCGATTCCTTTTTCCGCTAACATTGCAACAAATTGTTCTATTTTCATTGGCTTCTTCCTCTATCAATTCGCACTTAATTGGCAACCCGAGCAATTTTTCCTGTTTCTAAATACACAAGAAGGATGGAGATATCTGATGGATTTACTCCGGATATTCTCGATGCTTGGGCAATGGATAATGGCTTGATTTTCTTCAGCTTTTGTTTTGCTTCAGTAGCAATTCCAGTAATTGCATCATAATCAATATTCTCAGGAATCTTTTTATTTTCCATCTTTTTAAGCCGATCAACTTGCTGCAGCGACTTTTCGATGTAGCCTTCATATTTAACTTGAATTTCCACTTGTTCTTTGACATCTGGGTCTAGTGGAACATCACTTGGTGTTAGTGCTTCAATATGATCATAAGTCATTTCAGGCCTTTTTAAAAGATCACTGGCGCGAATTCCATCTTTTAACTCGCTTCCTCCAAGGCTGCGAATCAATTCCTGAACTTGCTTTGATGGCTTGAGAACCGTTGCTGTTAACCGCCCTTTTTCTTGCTCAATCGCTGCCTTTTTCGTTAAAAATTTCTCATATCGTTCTTCGGAAATCATTCCAATTTGATGGCCATATTCAGTTAAGCGTAAATCAGCATTATCATGCCTTAACAAGAGGCGATATTCCGCTCTTGATGTAAGTAATCTGTATGGCTCATTTGTCCCTTTTGTAACCAAATCATCAATAAGGACACCAATGTAGGCATCCGAACGGCTTAGTACCAGCTGTTCTTTTCCTAACGCATTAAGACCAGCGTTAATTCCAGCCATAATTCCTTGACCCGCTGCTTCTTCATACCCCGAGGTTCCGTTGATTTGACCAGCTGTATAAAGGTTTTTGACCACTTTTGTTTCAAGTGTCGGCCAAAGCTGCGTTGGAACGACCGCATCATACTCAATTGCATAACCTGCGCGCATCATTTGTGCTTTTTCAAGTCCTGGGATCGTTTCAAGAATTTGCTTTTGAACATCCTCAGGCAAACTGGTTGAAAGTCCTTGAACATAAACTTCCTTTGTATTTCTGCCTTCTGGCTCCAGGAAGAGTTGATGTCTTGGCTTATCGTTAAAACGAACAACTTTGTCTTCGATAGATGGACAGTAACGTGGGCCTGTACCTTTTATCATTCCAGAGTACATTGGTGAACGATGAAGGTTATTATCGATCAATTGATGTGTCCGTTCATTCGTATATGTCAGCCAGCATGGAAGCTGATCGGTAATGTATTGGGTTGTTTCGTAGGAAAAAGCCCTTGGGACTTCATCGCCAGGCTGAATCTCTGTTTTGCTGTAATCAATCGTGTTGCTGTTGACCCTTGGTGGTGTTCCAGTTTTAAAACGGACCAATTCAAATCCTAATTCTTTCAGATGATCAGATAGCATGACTGAAGGCTGCTGATTATTTGGTCCGCTGGAGTATTTTAATTCACCAATAATAATTTCACCGCGAAGATAGGTTCCTGTCGTAACAACGACTGTTTTGGAACGGTAAACGGCGCCTGTTTTGGTGATGACACCTTTGCAGACTCCATCCTCAACAATTAATTGCTCAACCATACCTTGAACTAAGGTGGCATTTGGTTCTTCTTCAATTGTATTCTTCATTTCATGCTGATAAGCAAATTTATCGGCTTGAGCCCTTAAAGCTCGGACAGCCGGTCCTTTACCAGTATTGAGCATCCGCATTTGAATATAGGTCTTATCAATATTGCGACCCATCTCACCGCCAAGTGCATCTATTTCCCTAACAACAATTCCCTTTGCCGGGCCGCCGACAGATGGGTTGCATGGCATAAATGCCACCATATCAAGATTGATTGTCACGATCAGTGTTTTTGCACCAAGTCTTGCAGCAGCAAGGCCGGCCTCACAGCCGGCATGACCGGCACCAATGACAATGACGTCATATGATCCTGCTTCGTAATCCATTTTGCTCCTCCTTGTAAAACGATAAATCTAAAATAATTCCGTATTATATTATTTTCCTAAACAAAACTGTGAAAACAGTTGATCAATTAAGCTTTCATGTACACTATCACCGATGATTTCACCAAGGAATTCCCAAGAACGTGTCAAATCTATTTGAACAATATCAATTGGTGTTCCCATTTCAATACCTTCAATTACCTCTTCCATCGCCTGCAATGCCTGTGTTAATAAGGCAATATGGCGGGTATTTGAAACGTAAGTTAAATCGCCAGCTTCAATCGTCCCTGAAAAAAATAACGAGGAAATGGCTTCTTCGAGCTCATCAATTCCCTGGTCTTCAAGCAATGAAGTGGTTACAAGCTTATGTTCACCTGATAATTCCTTAACCCGATTCATGTCTATTTCCTGCGGCAGGTCTGTTTTATTGACGATCATAATCACATCCATGCCTTCAACCGCTTTAAAAAGATTCTCGTCTTCTATTGTTAGTGGATCTGCAGAATTTAACACAAGTAAAATTAAGTCTGCTTCTTTTAACACCTGACGGGAACGCTCCACACCGATTCGTTCAACAATGT
>JAUZQA010000126.1 GCA_030705665.1 Bacillota bacterium | reverse complement strand
ATATGAAGCTCTGTCCTTGTATCAATACTGCTTGTTGCTTCATCCAATATGAGCAATGCAGGCTTAGCAAGAATCACCCGAGCAATCGCCAAAAGCTGGCGCTGACCTTGGCTTAGATTACCACCATTTTCTGACAGCATCGTATCGTAGCCATTGGGAAGCCTGTTGATAAACACATCAGCATTCGCCATCCTTGAAGCGGCCACTACTTCATCATCCGTTGCTTCAGGTTTACCGTATTTAATATTTTCCTTAATTGTTCCCGAAAACAAATACGTATCCTGGAGTACAAAGCCAAAGCTTCTCCTTAAGCTATCCCTTGTATATTCACGGATGTCACGGCCGTCAATCAGCACCCGTCCCTCCGTTACGTCATAAAACCTCGTCAACAAGTTCACAATCGTTGTTTTTCCAGCCCCTGTCGGCCCTACTAATGCCGTACTCGAGCCAGGACTTGCATCAAAGCTGACATTTTTTAAAATCGGTACATCGGCACGGTAGCCAAAGCTGACGTTTTCAAAAACAACATGCCCCTTTGGACTTTCTAACCGCACTGCACCTGAAACATCAACAGGTTCTTCTTGTTCATCGATAATTTCAAACACACGCTCGGCCCCAGCCACGCCGGACTGCAAGATGTTAAAAATATTGGCCATGTCATTTAATGGCCTGCCAAATTGACGGGAATAAGTAAGAAAACTAGCAATGATTCCAATCGTAATGATGCTTTTAACAGCAAGAATACCGCCGACCACTGCTACGACTGCAAAGCCAAGATTATTAATAACGTTCATAATTGGCATCAGGAACCCCGACCAGATTTGCGCCTTAAGGCCGACCTCACGCAGTTCCTTATTCACCGTTTCAAATTCTTCAATTGCCTTTTCCTCATGATTAAATGCTTTGACAACCTGTAATCCTGAAATGGTTTCCTCAATATGGCCGTTCAATTTTCCAAGCTGTACCTGCTGGTTTTTAAACAAGACACCTGTTTTTCGGGCAATCGTTTTCGTCAACAAAAACACGAGCGGAACCGTAATTAAACTGGCAACGGTGAGAATTGGGCTTAGTACCAGCATCATGATGAATGAACCTACTAGCGTAATCACACCTGACATCAGCTGGGTGGTTGATTGTGAGACCGTACTGCTGACGTTATCAATATCGTTTGATAGCCTGCTCATCAATTCTCCGTGTGTCCTTGTATCAAAGAAGGCGACCGGTAAGTTCTGTAGTTTTTGAAAAAGATGGCTTCGTAACGTTTTGACAATCCGCTGGGAGACGCCAGCCATCAGCCAGCCCTGTAAAAAGGTCAACAACGCGTCAAACAAGTAGACACCTAAAAGGATCAATATAATGATTTCAAGAATGGAAAAATCGACACTCCTCTTGTGAAGATGCATCGCATCCACTGCTTTACCAATCAAATACGGTGCAACTAGTGTCAGCGCAGCATCAAGGACAATAAACGCTAAAATGATCGATAACATTTTTCTTTCTTTGCCAAAATAAACCCACAGCCGCTTGAGCGTCCCTTTTAAATTTTTGGGTTTTACGACTGGGCCGCGAAAACGGCCGCCACCCCCGCCAGGCCGCCCAGGGCCAGGGCCGGGAATAAACGGTGCAGCACTTTTATTTTCCTGCTGTGATTGACCTGCCATTCTAGCGCACCTCCTTGCCCATTTGTGACTGATAAATTTCCTGGTAAACCTGACAGTCTTTTAACAATTCCTCATGCCGTCCTAAACCCGCGATTTTACCATGATCTAAGACCACAATTTTATCGGTGTCCATAATGGAGGTAATACGCTGGGCAATTAAGAGGCAGGTGAGGCCCTTGGCGTATTTTTTCAATGATTCTTTGATTCTTGCTTCGGTTGCAACGTCGACCGCACTCGTACTATCGTCAAGGATTAAAATTTCAGGATTTCGGACCACTGCCCGCGCAATCGAAATCCTTTGTTTTTGCCCGCCGGAAAAATTGACGCCGCCTTGGCCAATCCTAGTATCATAGCCTTCAGGGGCGGCTATGATGAAATCATCAGCCTCTGCCATTCGAGCAGCCTTAGCAATTTCCTCTATCTCTGCTTTGTCATTTCCCCAGCGGACGTTCTCAGCAACGCTGCCGGTAAACAATATATTTTTTTGCGGTACAATCGCGATTTTTTCTCTCAGCTTCTTGGGGCTTATCTGTTGAATATTCACGCCATCCACCTTGATGACACCTGAAGTAACATCATAAAAGCGGGGGATCAGATTCACCAATGTACTTTTTCCTGATCCGGTAGAGCCGATGATTCCGACCGTTTCACCAGGGAGGATTGTCAGGTTAATCTTCTTCAAAACAGGCTCACCTGATGTTCCTTCGTAGGAAAAGGTTACGTCTTCAAAGTTGATACTTCCTTTTTCCCTTGTTTCTTCCGTTGTATCATCGTTCCATGTGATGTTTTCTTCGATGGCAAAAACCTCAGCAATACGGCCTGTAGAAGCTTTGGCTCTGACAAAAATATTAAATACCATGGAGACCATCATCAGCGAAAAAAGAATTTGGGTCATATAATTGATAAAAGCAACAATATGGCCGACATGCATGCTGCCATTGTTTACGCCAATGCCGCCAAGCCAAAGTACACCGACAATCCCCAAATTGACTGTCAGCATGATAGCTGGGCTGAAAATAGACATATTCCGATTCGCCCTTATCGATTTATTCTGAAGCTCTTCATTGGCGGAACTGAATTTCTTCACCTCAAAATCGAAGCGGTTGAAGGCTTTTACGACCCTGACACCTGATAAATACTCCCTCATCACACCGTTTACACGGTCAAGTGCCTTTTGGACTTTAAGAAAAAGAGGAAAACCTAATCTTATATTCGCCATAATGAGGATGGCAACAACAGGAACAACCACAACGAGAACGACGGAAAGAGGGGGATTTAAACGGACCGCCATCACCAAGGCACCGATGCCAACAAGTGGTGCTTTTACAAACATCCGCATCAAGCCATTGACAAAAACCTGTACTTGGGTGACATCATTGGTGAGTCTTGTTACAAGTGAAGCGCGGTCGAATTTATCGATGTTTTTAAATGAAAGTGATTGAATTTTACGGAATAAATCAGATCTTAGATCGGAGCCAAAATTTTGCGATACGATGCTTGCCAGTATGCTCCGAAGTGAGGCAGCCACTGCCCCAAAGGCTGTAATTAATAGCATCACACCCCCCATTTTTAATACATAGGATAAGTTTCGGCCAGCAACGCCAACGTCGATAATTTTTGACATAATCGTTGGCTGCAGTAAGTCACAAAGGGCTTCACATGCTAAAAATAAAACAGCTGTACTAAATAGCTTCCAATACTTTTTTACGTATTTGCTTAGGAACTGCATTTTTACTCCACCTTTATGGCCGTATCTCTGTGTGTCTTGGATGGTGCTGTTTCCATCCAAGTGCAGGCTCCTTTATTATAATTTTGGCGGGGGGATTAAACAAATATAAAACATCTATAGAGCCAAAGAAAAAGCAACCGTTTTCATCCAGCGGCTGCTTTTTGGAAAATTTAATTTGCTTTGCGGAATTCGTGGACCCAGACTCTCATTTGCGGAAGCCATGGCATACCCGGGTGAATCGAAAGTATGGATTGTTTGTAGTCTTCCAAGCTATCGAAGCCTTCCTGATGTGCGTCTTCATCCGTCAACTCTCCAAGTGATTGGGAATAGACACGCTCGACAACAAAGTCTTGTCCTTCCAATGTCATTACTTCACCAACATCTGCATACCTACCATTCCTGCGTGTAGCTGTTTTCTTTCCTTCAAGTACCTTTTGAACATCTTCCTTTAAAGTAACTAAACGTTCGACGCTACATGTTTTTGGCGGCAGTTCGTTATTTTGCTGTACATTTGTCATTTTCCTCTTCCTCCTTCTTCAACAGGTGTATTTTACCATATTCATGTTGAAAATAAAAAAAACGTGTTTGAGCATGTTTGTATAAAATAACAGAGGTTGTTCATATAATGAGCCTGATAGAGATTGTTTTTGAAAGAAGGTTGTAATGTGGCAAGTTTAGGGTTATTAATCATTCGTTTGGTCATTGGTTTGACCTTCGTCGGGCATGGGGCACAAAAGCTATTCGGCTGGTTTGGAGGGCCTGGCCTAAGCGGATTCGGTGAATGGCTGGGGACAATTGGAATCAAAAATGGCGGAAAAGTTTGGGCGTTACTCGCTGGTTTGTTTGAACTCATCGGTGGTTTGCTGTTTGCTGCCGGGCTCCTCACCTGGTTTGGAGCAATCCTCATAACAATCGTAATGATTGATGCCATTGCCACGGTTCACGGCAAAAACGGCTATTGGCTGACGAACGGCGGATTTGAGTACAATCTTGTTCTCATCGCAGTTGTCATTGGAGTAGCCTTAATCGGGCCGGGGGACTATGTTTTATTATACAAACTATAAAGAAAACTCGCCGATTGGCGAGCCCCTAAGGGCGAAGACAGAGGCGTAGTTGCACTTATGCGACATAGGAAAGTAAAAATTTTAAAAAAATTTATACTTTCCTATTAGCTAATGAAAGGCCGATCATAGCAGGATCGGCCCCTTTACATTCTAAACATTTAAATCTCTCTTTTTGTAAAAAACATAGGTTACGGCGGTAAGCGCGGCAATTAAAGCTGCTGACAGGACAATGTACCCTAAACCCAGTCCGCTGCCCGACATGATATTCTTTGCTTCAAAATACTTAAATGGCGTTACGTATTTTAATGCGTCAATGTGATCGTTTAAATCAATGATAATCGATAATAAATAGGTGATTAAAAGTATGCCAGCCGCTAATGATGCTGCTGTTTTTGGTTTCTTTTTCACTGCTGCAATGGCACTGCCAATCACCATGAACAAGAGCTGTAAAATAAACATTCCTGTCATTAATACAGCAATATCACCGTTAACCGATTCACCCTTGTTGTATTGTCCAACGAGAATTACCGAGGAAATAAAAGTTACCAGGTTAAAGATAACGATATTTACAAGTACAGCCAGCAATTTTGCAGTAATGATGGCAGGTCTTGAAACAGGCTTTGCGAATAAAAACTCAGACGTTTTATCACGCTCTTCTTTGGCAAAAATCGTGGCTCCCAGCATCGCAGCGTGGATCGTCGCCATTAACAGCAGATAGAGATACAACATTCCGAAATAGACACTAGCTTTCGATAAATCACCCGAATTAAAACCGAGTACAACCCTCATTGATTTCGGCAGGCTCGCTGCTAGCTCATTGATCGATTGACCTGAGGAAGAATACGCTGAATACTTTGCCATCCCCGATACAACCATCAGGAAAACTCCAATACTCCAAAAAATAAGCGATTTTCGATGAGCCTTTAATTCTCTAAAAAATATATTCATCACTAAACCCCTCCGTTTAGTTTAAACAGCATGGATATCCTTTTTGGTGTAAATCATGAAACTTGCTGCAACTGCTGCAATGACAATGATAACAGCGGCAACTAAAAAGGAAGCTTCGAAGCTTGCGTGTTTCATAATATAAGTATTGTCAAAGTATTTAAATGGCGAAAAATAACGTTTTGCCTTTTCTCCTGTTGTGTCACTGAACATCCCCAGAAAATAGAAGGCAAAGACAACAGCAAGTGAAACACTGAGCACCGATTTAAGCTTCGTTACACTCACAGAAACAATAAATCCCAGAGCCAGGAATATCAGCTGAACAAAAAACATCGTGAGCGACAGCATGATAAAAATTTTAAAACTAAAATCATCGGTCTTTACTTGAAATGCCGTGATACTTGCAGCGGCAATAAAAAAGATGTTTGTTATCACAATCGAAACAAACGCAGCTAACATTTTAGCGGTTAAAACGGTTGTACGAGTAATTGGTTTTGTTAACAGAAAATCTGCTGTTTTTTCACGGATTTCCTTGCTGACTATAGAAGTACCAAGATTCATTGCCTGGATTGCCCCGCAAAGGGTGATAAATGACAATGGAAAGCAGTAGAATCCCAGAATAGAGACGAGATTGCCCAGGTTAATCCCCAATGCATTTCTGATTGCCGGCGGATAATTCTCCATTACTTTTTTAAAAGCCTCTGTATCCTTTGAAAAACCAGGATAAAATGACATAAACAGCATAACAATTGCTATTAATGATATCGTCCAAATGATGGTTGACTTCCGGTAAGCCTTCAATTCATGATAAAAGATATTCATAGTCTATCAGGCCTCCACTTCATAATAATGCATGAAGATCTCCTCAAGGTCCGGTTCTTCGATCCAAAGATTCGTAATCTCAATCTCTGTTATCTTTTTCAAAATGTCATTAATATTTCCTCTAAATAGGAAACTGATCACATTATCTTTTATTTCTAACTTATTGATGCCTTCCAGATTAAAATAATCAGGGCCCAGCTTCGTTTTTGTCTCAATTTTTATCTTTTTATAGTTGTTTTCCTGTAAGGTACTGATTTTTTCAACGGTCACAAGCTGGCCTTCTTTTATGATGGCCACACGGTTACATAACTTTTGAACTTCACTTAAAATATGAGATGAAAATAGAATTGTAGCGCCTTTTTTATTTTCTTCCTGAAGCAATTCAAAGAACTTTTGCTGCATTAAAGGATCCAGCCCGCTAGTCGGTTCATCCAAAATAATTAATTTTGGTTCATGCAAGAGCCCTTGAACAATCCCGACTTTCTTTTTGTTTCCTAAAGAAAGGTCGTCAATTTTTTTATTAAGATCAAGATTCATGATTTGAGCCAGCTCATGCATCCGCTTTGTGCAATCCTTTTTATAAAAACTAGCAGAGTAATTCAATAAATCTTTTACTTTCATATTGTCGTAATAAAATACTTCAGAAGGCAGGTAGCCAATTTCTTTTTTGATTTCAGGGGCGTATTTAACTGAGTCTTTGCCAAAAATTGTTGCACTCCCGCTTGTTGGATAAATAAGTGATAAAAGGGTGCGAATGGTCGTCGATTTCCCGGCACCGTTTGGGCCGATAAAGCCAAAAATCTCGCCTTCCTCCACATTGAAGCTGATATTAGAGATTCCTCTTGCTTTGCCATAGGTTTTCGTCAAATTTTTGATTTCAATGACATTCATGTTTTCAACCCCCTATTTGTAAAAGCAGTTCTTAAATATGGTGAAGTACCCATTTAATTCCTTTATGACGCTGTCATAGTCAAAATCATGTTCTGGAGATAATTTTGCTTTCGCTGATTCCTCTGCGGCAAACTGTTCAGCCGTCCAGGTGATGATTTTTATAATTTTTTGGGAATCAATATCATCTCTAAACAAGGATGTATCAATTCCTTCAAAAGCCTTGTGGATATTAACTGCAGTCATTTCCGTTTTCCACGCGTCTAGGTCTTCTTTCACTTCTTTGGAATCTTCCAGATATACACTGGTGACGAACTTAAAAAGATCTGGGTATTTGTTCCTTAACTCCATTTTAATAAGCGTAGCCTGCTCGATCCTTACGAAAATATCGGGGTCGGTGAACGTAACTTTTTGATAGAACTCTTTTGTCAAAAGCTCCATCAAATGGTCTTTTAAAAACAAATAAAGCTGCTTTTTATTTTTAAAGTAGTGAAACAACAATCCTTTAGAAATTCCTGCTTCTTTTACAATTTCGTTTGTTGAGGCATTATCATAGCCTTTCTGGGCAAACTGCTTAATGGCTGCGTTTATGATTCTGTCTTGTTTTTCTTGATCAAGGTTTAAAAATTTTTCAATCATTGAATGGTTGCAGCCTCCTTCATATTCAATTGACCATCTTGGTCAAATTCATTATATTCTTATCGACCAGTCTGGTCAATGCGAATTTTTTTAGCAAATAATTATTTGTGTTAAGATAAATGGAGAATAAGAAAAGGAGTTGAAATCCCTTGAAAGATGAAATTATTAAACGTTTTACTTCTTATGTAAAAGTAGATACACAGTCAAATGAGAGCAGTGATACTTGCCCGTCCACTGAGGGACAGCTAACGCTGCTCAATATGCTGGTTGAGGAACTAAAAGAAATCGGGCTGGAGGAAGTAACCATCGATGAGAATGGATATGTGATGGCAACGCTCCCTGCTAATACTGACAAGGATGTACAAACGATCGGTTTTTTATCCCATGTTGATACAGCTACTGATTTCACAGGCAAGAATGTAAACCCAAAAATCGTTGAAAATTACGACGGGAAAGATATTGTCTTAAACGAATCCTTACATATCTCCTTAACGACAAAGGACTTTCCACAACTAGGAAACTATGTTGGACATACATTGATTACAACCGACGGTACCACTTTGCTTGGTGCTGATGATAAGGCAGGAGTTGCTGAAATCATGACAGCAATGGCCTATCTGAAACAACACCCGGAGATCAAACACGGGAAAATCAGAGTCGCTTTTACACCAGATGAAGAAATCGGCAGAGGTCCACATAAATTTGATGTTGCCAGCTTCAATGCAAAGTTTGCTTATACAGTGGACGGCGGTCCGCTCGGTGAATTGGAATACGAAAGCTTCAATGCTGCAGCAGCTAAAATCACGATCAAAGGCCGAAATATTCACCCTGGTTCAGCAAAAGGCAAAATGATCAATTCTGCAAAAATTGCGATGGAATTGAACAGCATGCTTCCAGCAAATGAATCACCAGAAATGACAGAGGGCTATGAAGGCTTCTATCACTTGATTTCATTCCATGGGGATGTGGAACAAACAAACCTTCACTACATTATTCGTGACTTTGACCAAGCCAATTTCAATGCACGAAAAGCCAAGATGGAGAGCATTGTGGCTGAATTAAAGAAGAAATATGGTGAAAACAACATTATCCTTGAGCTAAAGGATCAATATTACAACATGAAGGATAAAATTGAGCCTGTTAAAGAGATTGTCGATATCGCCCATCAGGCCATGGAAAATTTAGATATTCAGCCAATTGTTCAGCCAATCCGCGGCGGTACCGACGGCTCCCAATTATCCTATATGGGACTCCCAACGCCCAATATTTTTGCCGGCGGCGAAAACTTTCACGGAAGATTTGAGTTTACATCCGTTGAAAATATGGAAAAAGCAACAAAAGTTATCGTTGAAATTGCCAAGTTATTTGAAGAAAGGGCCTAAATCAACACTATTTTACAATTTTCAACTAAAAACTAATCCAAAAGGGTTAGTTTTTTTTTTTGAAATTTATTTAAACATTAGT
>JAUZQA010000125.1 GCA_030705665.1 Bacillota bacterium | reverse complement strand
TGCAATGTTCTCACAAGTAATCTCGATATTTTTCTGACCTGTTTTTAACGCTACTTCTAAACTCATTGCTTTAGGAAGAATACCAAAAATAGCATCTATTCCTTTATCATAAAGAATATCAATCTTATCTCCCACATAACCGGCAACTGCAATGACTGTTTTACCGTGCCTTTTGGCAGTCTGGGCCACACCATAGGGGGTTTTTCCAAATTGCGTTTGAAAATCAATCCCTCCTTCACCAGTAAGGACAAAATCTGCTTCCTTCACTTTTTGCTCCAATCTTGTATACTCAACTACTAAGTCTATGCCCTTCTTTAATTCAGCATTCGTAAATGCAAGAAGTCCGGCTCCCAAGCCGCCGGCTGCACCTGCACCCGGAAAATCTTTCATATCTTTTCCAAGCTTCTTCATCAAAATATTTGCATAATGGGTCAGATTTTCATCAAGTATTTCGAACATTTCAGGTGTCGCCCCTTTTTGTGGACCAAAAACTTTTGAAGCTCCTTTTTCTCCGCATAAAGGATTTGTTACATCGGATGCAATATAAATTCGTTTATTTTTTAATCTAGGATCAATGTTGGCCATGTTCACTTTTGCCAATCTTCCCAGTGAACCGCCACCAAAGCTAAGCTCCAGGCCATTTTCATCAAGTAATTTCACACCTAGTGCCTGTGCCATCCCAGCCCCGCCATCATTGGTGGCACTCCCACCAATACCGATAATGATTTTTTTAACACCTTTATCTAAACAGGCTTTTATTAATTCTCCTGTACCATATGTGGTGGTAATAAGCGGATTTTTTGTTTCTTTTGTTACCAAATGAAGACCGCTTGCGGATGCCATTTCAATAGCAGCGGTTTCACCGTCACCAAGAATACCAAAGTGGGCCGTTACAGGCTGGCCGAGCGGACCCGTTACCGTCCTATGGTGAATTTCCCCACCTGTTGCATCAATAAGCGATTGAACTGTTCCTTCACCGCCATCCGCCATAGGAACTTGAATGCAGACTGCTTCAGGTAATACCTTTTTAATTCCCTTCTCCATTGCCATACAAACTTCTTTTGCTGTCAAACTTTCTTTAAATGAATCAGGTGCCAAAACAAATACTGGATTTTTCATCATACCACCTCAATCTACTGAAAAAATAGATTTCCATTTCTATAGATTTGCTTTTCTGCATTTTTAGGAAGCCTACTTACTAGAGATCATCACAAAACAAACAACAACCTCCTCACGATTGAATACAAGAAAAGGTTGTTGCCTTGATTTAACCATCCAGATTACCACGCTATACCCTTGTTAATAAGTTACAAAAATCATTATCACTTACTTAAAAATGCAGTCTATGGCTGCTTACGGATGGAAAAAGATGAATGCATAAAATCCTACATTCTTAACTATTCGCCTTTTCTTTTCCTTTTAGCTTTAAGGATACTGTAACATAAAAACTAAACTCTTCAGTCCCATTAAATTCAACGCTATCTGGGTTCGGGATAACATCTAATCCCCGGAATACACTCCTTCTGAAAACGAAGAATTTGTTTTCAGAAGTTCTAAAACACCTTCTTCGCCGGTTGAATATTAAATAAAAATCCCAGTCCAGCGTTGTGGATTGGGATTTTTAAAATTAATAAAAACCAACTACCTTTAACAAATTTAAGTATTCACCGTTCTTAGCTGTGACTTTCATTCAAAGAGGATTTGGCGAATTCACGAGTTGTCTACGACAATAAACATACATAGGGGGTAAATTTTAATAGCCACTCATGATTGGAAGACAATATTCATAAACTAATTTATTAAAGAATTCTGGTTCGTCTACATTTGAAAGATGCCTGGCACTTGGAATTACTTTCAATTTGGCATTTGAGATTCTGCTTGCAATCGCTTCCGACAACTCAATTGGAGTCTTAAAATCTTCTTCTCCGATGATTACCAAGGCTGGAACAGAAATAGTAGATAATTGTTCCTCCAAATCTGCGCTGAAACATGTTTCCGCGGATGCTGAATAATCTTTCACATTCATTCTTGCAATGGCTTGGTGCAGTGAATCACGGATCGATTTCGCAGACGAGGAATAGGATAAGGTATGCTCCAGATAAGTCTGTGCGTACTTTTCCATCCCCTGTTGTCTTGCCACGCCCGCAGTTAACCTAATTTTTTCAGGTACCACTTTTGGATCAATTTTGGCAAAGGTGTCGGCCAATACAAGACCCTGGACTCGTTGTGGATGTTGTGCTGCTAAAGCCATTGCTTCCACTCCCCCCATCGATACCCCACAAACAAATGTTTTTTCAATTTTTAAATGATCCAAAATTGAGATGAGATCCTCCACCCATTGCTCAACGGATATACTGCCATTGCAAGACGACTTTCCATGCCCCCTTGCATCTGGGGCAATAACGGTAAATCCCTTTTCAGCGAAAAAAGCAATCTGGTATTTCCACAGGCTTTGATTGGTGCCTAGACTGTGTAAGAGCAGTATTACTTTATCAGGATCCCCTTGCTCAAAGTGATAATATATATCATCTTTTCCTATCCTTAAGAAAGGCATATTTTTTTGTCTCCTTCGGAAATGTCATATTTTCATTGATTGCTTCCAACGTTCTTCAAATTTAAATACCTTCCATATCGCGAAAGACAATCCCCAAGCTACTATGAATAATACAACTAATAAATAACCCAGCCAGCCAATGTCCACATTTTGAATCCAATGCCAGCTTTCCCCATTTAGGTTTAATTTTTTTGAAAAAACTTGTGCCAACTCGATCATACCAATCAGTAAAGCTGCTATAACCGATAGCGTAGTAACAGTCAAATTGTAGTACACCTTTCTTAGTGGTGTTGAAAACGCCCATTTATAAGCATTTGACATAAAAACACCATCAGCAGTATCCATTAAACTCATCCCTGCTGCAAAAAGAATCGGAAGAGAAAGGATGCCCACTAAAGGCAGTGCCGTTTTTGCGGCACCTGCTGATATCGCCAACAATGCGACTTCACTTGCCGTATCAAAACCTAGACCAAATAAAAAGCCCAATGGATAAACATGCCAGCTTTTATTGATTAACTTAAAAAGCGGACCAGCAAAGCGGGCCAGGAAACCTCGATTAAGCAAAAGCTCTTCTACTTCCTCTTCGTTGTATGTCCCTTGACGCATTTTTAAAAAAACTTTTTGCAGGTCGAAAAGAACAATCGCATTCAGGACACCAATAAATAGTAGAAAACAACCGGAAACAGCCGTCCCTAACACATTGCCCATTTCCTGCCACTGCGGCAATTCCTTTTGTGCCCATTGAACAGATACTGCAAGGAGCACAGCCATTAAAAATACAACACTTGAATGCCCTACTGAAAAGAAGAATCCCACCCCAACAGGATTTTTCTTTTGTTGCACCAATTTCCTAACTGTGTTATCAATCGCTGCAATGTGGTCCGCATCAAAAGCATGTCTTAAACCAAGTGTGTAGGAAATAAACGCCATCCCAAGTAATAAGGAATGATTTTTAGCTCCTAAGATTAAAAAGGAAAGTCCTACTATGTGCAGTAAAAGGACGATCACACCATAAGGTATCCAGTTTTTTTTCAGGAATTTTTTTAGATTTTGCATAAGTACCTCCGTGTTTAATAGGACGGTTCTCTTGTTTTTTATAGTTGCAAAAGAATAGTTTCATTGCAGCTATCTCATAGCGGATTGGTATACTTCTTGAAAAGGAACCTGATGTTCTCTCGCCGCCCTAGCGACATCTTCGTATTCAGGTGCCTGATGCAGAAATTTATCTCCCATTAATGCCAGCTTTACTTTTATTGGTCCATATGGGGTATTAGCAACCATAAACCTTCTATTAAGTATATTGCGGCTCCACAGGCTTCTCCGGACCCCAAGCGTTGTGGTTTCAGTCAGCAAAATATGTTCACACCGATCTGATGAATCCAGGGAAGCAAGCACAGTGACAAGTGTTCCCGGCCGATTTTTCTTCATGTATACTGGAGTATAAAAAACATCAAGTGCTCCTGCGGAAAGAAGACTTTCCATGGTATATCCAAGGCCTTCCCCGGTCATATCATCCAGTTGAGCTTCCAGTACAAAAATGGGCTCACGCTCCTGTGAAGATTCATCAGCAAATAGATTTTTTTTTATGTTGGATGGCTTGATCAGCATAGCTCTTAGTACATTCGGATGGTCAAAGTCTTTCTCCCCTGCACCATATCCAACCTGTTCTACTGTAAATCCACCTGGATGAATAAATTGTTTTACTAACGCTCGTAAAATTCCCGCTCCAGTTGGAGTAGTCAATTCACCCTTTACGTTTAGTTCAGCTAACGGAATTCCCTTTAGCAGCTCAAGCGTTGCCGGAGCGGGGATTGGATAAAGCCCATGCGCCATACGCTTTTTTCCAAAGCCTGTTGGCACTGGTGAGGAATAGACTTCATCGATTTCAAGGTTTTCAAGTGCTAGACAGACACCAATCGTATCAATAATGGAGTCCATTGCTCCGACCTCATGGAAATGTACATCCTTTGGATCAATCCCATGAATCTTACCCTCTGCAATAGCTATTTCCTTAAAAATGGCAAGACTTCTTTCTTTCACTCTTCCTGGCAGGTCACTCTGCTCAATCATACCTAAAATCATTGCTGCACTTCGATGTTCATGGCTGTGGCTGTGGCTGTGACTGTGCCCATGGTCGTGGTCATGTTCATGGCTGTGGCTGTGACTGTGCCCATGATCGTGGTCATGTTCATGGCTGTGGCTATGGCTATGACTATGCCCATGATCGTGGTCATGTTCATGGCTGTGGCTGTGAATTTGTCCATGATCGTGGCCATGTTCATGGCTGTGGTTGTCCACATGTTCGTGGCTATGGCTATGCACGTGTTCATGGCTATTTTCTGCTTCAGGAAAAATGATTTGCAATTTCGTAGAATCTATGCCAAGTTTAATCACTTTCTGCGCTTTTATTTCAAATGGGTCAATTGGTAATTTTCTTAGGTGCTCAACAATATAAGATAGATCCGCTCCTAAATCGATAAGGGCGCCCAGTGTCATATCGCCTGAAATTCCGGAGATACAGTCGAAGTAAAGAGTTTTCATCATTTGTTTCCTCCAAAGTCTTAATAAAAAAGAGGTATTTTCATAAGAAGATACCTCCTCCATAATTAAACAGGATGGCATTAAGAATAATTTGAAAAGAGATGCCATCACCCGAACAACTTCAAATTCCTTCAAATACCAAAGTGATTTTAATTTAAAGTAAGAGCCGTTTATTTAATCTTTTCCAGTTGTCCTTCGAGAATCGCTTGCTGGATCTTGGACGCAGCCACCGCTGCACCAAATCCATTATCAATGTTTACTACCGTGATTCCTGATGCACAAGCAGTCAGCATGCCAAGCAGCGGTGTCAACCCGGAAAAATGCGCACCATAGCCAACGCTGGTTGGAACAGCAATCACAGGGCAGCGAGCCAATCCCCCAACGACACTTGCCAGAGCACCTTCCATTCCAGCCACGACAATAATGATGCTAGCCGTTTCGATACGATCCCTGTGAGCAAGCAATCGATCAATTCCCGCAACTCCAACATCATAAATGCGTTCCACTTCATTACCCATCCATTCTGCAGTTTGGGCCGCTTCTTGGGCAACCGGGAGATCAGCAGTCCCAGCAGAAAGAACTAAGACTCTTCCAGGGAAACGTTTTTCCACAGTGCCAATAGTAAGCAAGCGTGACAATGGATCATAAACCGCATTCGGGAAGTCCTCTTGAACCAACTCTACCATTTTCTCATTGGCATGGGTAACCATCGCCTTGCCATGCTTTTCATAGATTCGGGAAAAAATAATTCTTACATGCTCCGGTGTTTTTCCTCTTCCAAAAATGACCTCTGGAAACCCTTGTCTCGCTTCACGGGCATAATCCACTTTCACAAACCCTAAATCTTCAAAACCCTTAATCTCATGTTCTGCTTGCTCCACAGTGATTTCCAGATTTTTAACACGATGTAATACTTCACGTAGATTCATGATGCTAGCTCCTCCTTTTTCAATCAAAAAACATTTATCCTTAGCTTTCTCTTTGGATACCATACTTTCTCATTTTCTTAATTACCGTTGTGTGGGAAACTCCAAGTGCCTTACCCACTTTACGAATCGAGCCATAACGCGACAGTGCCTGGACAATTAAATCCCGTTCCATAACATTAAAAGCATTATTATTCGTATCAGTCTTTTCAAGAACAGAAAGTTTTTTTACAGGTTCTACTGGATTCATGAGCAAAGCTGACTGATGAACCGAAAGTGGAGTCTGTAATGACATGACATCATCGGGAAGATCGTGGATCCGTATAGTAGAATCCAATATCGTCACCACCAATCGTTCAATTAGATTGGACAACTGCCTGACATTCCCTGGCCACGAATAATTTTGCAAAGTACGTATAACTTCCGGATCAATTACTTTTTTGGTCCCGTGCTTATGATTGTAGCGATTTAAAAAATATTGGATCATCGCCGGAATGTCTTCCAGTCTTTCCCTTAATGGCGGAACTTCAATAGGAACTACATACAGGCGGTAAAATAGATCCTCTCGGAAAAGCCCTTGTTGAATTCTCTCTCGCAAATTCCGGTGTGTCGCTGCTATAATTCGGCAATTGACCTGTATTGGCTCTATTCCTCCAACTCGGGTAAATTCCTGTTCCTGCAAAACTCGAAGAATTTTCACCTGAAGAGAGGTCGACATTTCCCCGATTTCATCCAATAAAATCACGCCGCCCTCTGCGGCCTCAAATAGCCCTTTTTTTCCAGACCTGTTTGCGCCTGTAAATGCCCCTGCTTCGTATCCAAACAATTCAGATTCGAGCAAATCCTCCGGAAGTGCTCCACAATTTATTTTCACGAATGGACTCTCTGAGCGTCTGCTATTTTTATGAATAAAATTAGCAAGAACTTCTTTTCCGACACCCGACTCTCCCAAAATTAAGACAGTGGAATCAAAATCCGCTACCCTTCCGGCCAAATCAAACACATTAACCATTTTCGGCGATACAGCTATCACTTCATCTGATAGAACTTGCTTTCGAAGCTTTAATAATTCCATTTGATACTGTTTACTGCGCTTTTGTATCATAGACAATTCTTCCCGCATCTTTGCAAGTTCCGTCATGTCCCGTACAGTCGCAACAGCACCTTTGACTTCCCCTGATTCCTCAATAATTGGTACAGCGCTTACAATGTGTTCTTGACCGGTTGGATATCGCTGCAATCCTATAACTTCTCGTTTTTCCTGCAAGGCTTTCCAAGTAATCGAATTTTCTTTAAAAACCCCAAGATTTTCCAGTTCTGTTAAATGCCGACCAATAAAACTACCTTCAGCTAACCCGGAAAAACGGCACATAGCCGGATTTACCCTTGTTACGACGCCAAGTGGATCTGTAACCAAAATCCCGTCATAAGCAGAATCAATAATGGCATCAAGGTGTTTTCTTTGTTCCGATAATTCTTTATATTGAGCGCAGATCTTTCTCTGTTGTTCAATGACTTCAGCTGCTTCTGCTACGCCTAAAAATCTATTTTTTTCATCTATTACACCTATCAGGCTTGACTTGACAGGTATCTTTATTGAATTTATCTCAGTGTCCCCATAAAAGAAGGGGGCATCTTGAATCCAAGCTCCCGTTTCTGTCCCTGCAGGAAATGCATTTGAAAACAAATGAAATACACCAGCCCAGTGTCCTTCGTCAAGAACCGGTATTTCTTCTAACGATAACGTCTTCATCTGCGCTGCAATTTGGTCGGAGTGTTGCTGAAGTATTTTTGACTCAGCCGTAAATACAGGTGTTTTTGTGATTTCTGAGAGAAGCATTCGTTTCCCCCTCCGTTTACCAAAATAAGCGGTTTTGTTTAAATAGATCGGACTCATATATTTGTAACCTTTAAACACAACTGCTTGGAAACTATTAAACCAATGTTAATTTTGAAATATCTAATGTTTCGTTTAAACTGCCTGAACGAAAGCCTTGCATATCCATGGTTACATACATATATCCAATACTCTTTAATTTGCTCACAATCATTTCATTGAAACTTGCAAGTTTTTGAATATCTTCAGGCAATACTTCGATGCGGGCTAAATTACCGTGTTGACGTACACGGACTTGTCGAAAGCCGATGTCCATCAGGAATTGCTCCGCCTTGTCAATCATTGTCAACTTCTCCTGTGTAATTTCTTCACCATAAGGAATACGAGAAGAAAGACAAGCAAAAGATGGTTTATCCCACGTCTTTAATCCTAATTGATAGGATAAAGAGCGAATTTCCAATTTAGTCAGTCCGGCCTCCTGAAGTGGAGCACGAACTCCTTTTTCAACAGCAGCCTTAAAGCCTGGTCGATAGTCACCTATATCATCAGCGATGGCTCCAAAAACAATTTGATGAAAACCTCGTTCTTGTGCAACCGGTATCAGATTGGTGAACAGCTCTTGCTTGCAAAAATAGCAACGGTTGATGGGATTTTCGGCGTAACCTGGAATACTTAGTTCGCTGTAATTAATAACCAAGTGTTCACTGCCGATTTCTTTTGCGAGGTTCATTGCCTCTTTCAGCTCGCGCTCCGGATAGGTCTCTGCATCTGAAGTTACGGCCAAAACATTTTCGGCTCCTAATGCTTCTACTGCTGCTTTAAGTAAAAAGGTGCTGTCCACTCCACCTGAAAATGCAACCGCAACACGATCGAGCCCTCGCAGAATTTCAAGTAACTGTTCATATTTGTTTTGTAATGACATGCTGATAACTCTCCCTTTTTTAAAATTTTATAGAATGAAAGCTTTAATATCAAGGTATCTCTAAATGTACTAATCTTTACCAGTACCTAATCCTAATTATTAAAACCGCTTACTTTTCTTTAAAACCAACTTGAACGCTACCAACACCGCCAAAGTGGGCTGTGAACTGATCTCCTGATTTTGCCTCATATGCTTTTGTTAAAGAGCCTGATAGAACAATATCTCCTGCTTTCAGTCCCTCGCCAAACTCAGCCAATTTATTGCATAACCATGCAACTGCTTCCGCCGGATGGCCCAGTACCGCTGCACCTGCTGCTGTATCGATTACCTCTCCATTTTGCTCCAATACTAACCCAATGGTCCTTAGATCCAATTCTCTTGGAGAGATTCCACGGCTTCCCAATACTAATGCACCATACGAAGCATTATCGGCAATCGTATCTTGAATCTTTATTTCCCAATTTCTCACTCGGCTATCAATGATTT
>JAUZQA010000124.1 GCA_030705665.1 Bacillota bacterium | reverse complement strand
GGCCTTCTTAGTTTTAGGCGATATGGTTCTTTTTTGCCATCGCTGTAAATGTAAACTCCCTGTTCTCCACGAGTTGATTCGACTCTTGTGAATGCTTCACCTTTAGGTGCTTTGATAATTTTAGGCACTTTGCCAAGAATCTCGCCGCTGGACGGGAACTGTTCAACTGCCTGTTCGACGATTTTCAATGATTCTTCAATTTCCAATAAACGCAGATGGTAACGAGCGAGACAGTCGCCCTCTTCCCTTACTGGAACATCAAACTTAAAGCGATCATAGATTGAATATGGTTCATCCTTGCGTAGATCCCATTTTACTCCGGTTGAGCGTAGTGAGACGCCACTTAAGCCATAGGCAATGGCCTCTTCTTTTGTATACTTTCCAACACCTTTAACCCGGCTGACAAATATTTCATTTCCGTCTACAAGGTCATGATAACCTGCGAGCTGTTCACGCATATATGGGATGAATTGTTTTACTTTTTCAATCCAGCCTTCCGGTGCATCCCACTTCACACCGCCAACGCGCATATAGTTGAAGGTCAATCGTGCTCCACACAATTCGTTGAATAGGTTAAGAATCATTTCCCGTTCGCGGAATGCATACAGGAACGGACTTACTGCTCCAATATCCAAGAGGTATGTTCCCCACCAAACAAGGTGGCTGGCAATACGGTTTAATTCCATGGCGATTACACGTAAATATTCAGCACGCTCAGGTATTTGGATATCCATCATTGTTTCAACCGTATGAACCAATGCATAGTTATTAATCATCGCCGATACATAGTCCAAGCGGTCTGTATATGGAATAATTTGAGTATATTGCAGGTCTTCAGCAAGTTTTTCAGTACCGCGGTGCAAATAACCAATAACCGGTCTTGCCTCTTTAACGATTTCTCCGTCAAGCTTGACGATCAGACGGAATACACCGTGTGTACTTGGGTGCTGCGGTCCTACGTTTAATAGCATTTCTTCCGTTCGTATCATCGGTTACACCTCCACGTCGTGCGGCTTATAATCTTTTCTTAGTGGATGGCCAACCCAATCTTCTCCGAGCAAAATCCGATGCAGGTCAGGATGTCCTGTAAACTTAATGCCCAGTAAATCAAATGCCTCACATTCAGGCCAGTTGGCTCCCGGCCAGATCGGCACTAGTGATTCGATCGTTGGTTCATCACGGTCTATCTTAACTTTCAAATCGACGGTTTGACGATTTTTGTAGGAATAGAAGTGAGCATAAATTTCCATATGTGTTTCAAAGTCGGTTCCATGAAGCTCTACGAGATAGTCGAAGCTTAATAGCTCATTGTATTTCAAAAATTGAGCCAGCTTGTAATATGTATCGCGCTTAGCTACTAGTGTTGGAACATGTTTTGATAGTTTATTGATATAGGAGTCTTCTAGTACATCTGTTCCAAGGTTTTCTTCGATGACTTTACGATATTTATCAAGGAAAGGCTGTTTTGGAGAAACTTCTTCTGCTGGTGCTGCTGGTGCTTCTGCTGCTTGATCTCCGCCTTTCTTTCTTGCAGCTGCGGCGGCTGCTGCCTTCGCTTTTGCGGCGGCTACTGCTTTTGCCTTTTCATCGTCACCACCAGCTGCTGCGCCTCCTGCCTTTGCTTTTGCAGCGGCTGCTGCTGCGGCTTTTGCTTTTGCGGCGGCAATGGCTTTTGCTTTTTCATCATCACCAGCTTCGGTGCCCCCTGCTTTTGCTTGAGCTGTGGCTTTGGCCTTTGCTGCTGCGGCTGCTTTCGCTTTTGCGGCGGCTGCTGCTGCGGCTTTTGCTTTTGCGTCGTCCCCTGCTGGTGCGGCTTGATCTGGCTGCTCTGCCGGAGCTTCTGCACCCTCACGTTTCGCTTTTGCTGCTGCGGCGGCTTTTGCTTTTGCGGCCGCTGCGGCTTTTTTCTTGGCTAAATCAGCATCATCACCTGCTGGGGCCTCAGCTGCTGGAGTTTCCTGCGCTGCTTTCTTCGCCAGTGCAGCGGCTTTTGCGGCGGCGGCGGCTGCTTTCTTTGCATCTGCGGGATCTTCAGCTTTAGGGGCTTCAGCCTTTGGCGGTTCTGCTGCTGGCTTTGGAGCTTCTCCACCGGCTTGTTTTGCCTGTTTTTTAGCTAATGCTGCTGCTTTTGCCTTTTCTGCAGCTTCACGCTTTAATTGTTCGAGATCTTTTTCCCCGCTCATTGGTTAGATCACCTTCTTCCCAGTTTTCGCTTCGTAGCGAATTTTTTCCTTTAATTTATTGATTCCATATATTAAAGCAGCTGGGTTTGGCGGACATCCCGGAATATAGACGTCAACAGGAACAATCTGGTCCACTCCCTTAACAACGGAGTAGGATCTTACATACGGACCTCCTGCAGTAGCACATGAACCCATCGCAATGACCCATTTTGGTTCAGGCATTTGATCATAAATACGGCGTAGCAAAGGCGCCATTTTTTTCGTAACAGTACCAGAAACGATCATGGCATCTGATTGACGCGGTGATGCCCGGAAAAACGATCCAAAACGGTCCAAGTCATAGTGGGAAGAACCAACACCCATCATTTCGATTGCACAACAAGCAAGACCAAATGTTACAGGGTAGATAGATGCACTTCTAGCCCATGCTTTCACTTGCTCCAGCGTCGTTAAGAATACATTTTTTCGCAATTCTTCCATTTCTTGCGGTGAAATATTGTCCAAATTTAGATCCATTTTAACACCTTCTTCTTCCAAGCATAAGCAAGGCCAATGATCAGCATTACAACGAAAATTAACATTTCGATTAATGCAAATACACCCAAATGATTGTAGGCAACGGCCCATGGATATAAAAACACTGTTTCTACATCAAACACTACGAACATCAGGGCAAAAATATAATAGCGGACATTGAACTGTACACGGGCATCGTGAAATGGTTCAAGACCGCTCTCATATGTGGAAGCTTTCATTCTACTTGGCTGCTTTGGACGCATAAGCTTCCCTAAAAATAGTGCAATTGTCGGCAACAACACCCCGAGACACAAGAACGCAAAAACTATCAGATAGTTATTCTGATATACATGCAGTAGCCCCATGCTTTTTTCCCTCCATCGTTGTAGGATATATATATATAATGAAACGTGTAACCGAATACATTATAGCATTGTTGTAAATCGGTGTCGATAAATGTTCAATAAAATTGGAAATTCCGACAATGATATTTTTTGACAATTCAGTCTTTGTTAAGAACTGAACAAATACCATTTTTCGCGGTGGAAGCGAGGACGGGCGACACCACCCCGACCCCGCTAGGTCTATTTACTTATTTTTCGGTACTATTTCATCTGTTCAAACACTACTATTTAATACTAAAAAAGTTAGTCTGTCAGTGAGAATTGTCATTGTCTTTAGGAGTTTGTATTTTTTTCACAAAGTCATGGCTCATTTTAACTTATGCACGTCTTTTCTATTTTATGAAAGTTTTGCGATCTCAAATTGTCCGCTTGGGCCGGGCTTGAAGTCGACTACTTTTATGACAGCGTCTACATTAAGGGCACCATAGATGTGTGGGAAAACTTGACCTGTTTTGTGTATGTCTTCGTAGACAATTTGTGCTGTTACTTTGTCTTGTTTGATGTAAAGAATTTTCTGGTTTAACTTATCCTTATATAAAAATTGTGCTGAGTCTGCTAGTTGTTCTTCTGTGGCACAAGAGATGTAGCCGTTTCGCTTTAAACTTTCTGGTAAAAAGTAATGCTTTGTTTTTGCAGTTTCCCAGTAGTTTCCCGGAGTGACGTGAACAATGACATTTTCATTTACCATACATTCCATCCCCTCTTTTTTAATGGCTGTGTTAAGTTGAGGTGTTGATTTCCGCTCCAGGCACTTGCTTTCCGCGGGCGTGCCGGGGAGCCTCCTCGGCGCCTATGGCGCCTGTGGGGTCTCCCCAGCCCCGTACTCCCGCAGGAGTCAAGTGCCTTCCGCTCCAATCAACACGTTAAAAAATCAATAATTTTCCTTAACAGAGCCTTTTGTTAAAAGATACTATTCTTGACCTACAAGCACCCCCTTGATAGTGGTTTCTTTCTATTAAAAAAGCACCTTTCGATCGGGGCGAAGGGTGCTTTCATGGGTGTAATATTTGGCTTTCAAGGGATAGTATCTTTTGGTTATTACTACTATAGAATAATTCAAAATTTTCTGCCTTGCCATAGTATTTTTTTACTAGAATCTGCTCTTATTTTCTTCTCTAGGCACTTTCACTTTATTTAATTACAAAATCCAAAAAAAGAGCCCTCCCCGATGGGAAGACTCTGTTCTATTACTAATTCTATTTTTTGTTTGCTACAGTTAAGCGGTTGATGGCCCGTTGAAGTGCCATCTCGGCACGGCGGAAATCGATATGTTCCTGTTGTGCCTTTTGCAAGCGCTGCTCTGCACGCTCTTTTGCTTTAAGGGCACGTTCCACATCAATATCAGTAGCAAATTCTGCTGCTTGGGCTAAAATCGTTACTTGATCGTGACGAACCTCTAATAAACCACCGCTGACAGCTACCAATTCTTCCTTACCATCTTTCTTTAAGCGAATGGCACTGATTTCTAACGGAGCAACCAAAGGTATGTGGTTTGCTAAAATTCCCAGCTCCCCACTCTTAGCTCTTGTTATAACCATTTCCACCTCAGAATCATACACTGGGCCATCAGGAGAAACAACACTGACTTTAAATGTCTTCATTTTTTACCCTCCTGGCAGGAATTAGACCTCTACACCCATGCGTTTTGCATTCTCAACAGCTTCTTCGATGCGGCCGACTAAGCGGAATGCATCTTCTGGAAGGTGGTCGTATTTACCATCAAGAATTTCTTTAAATCCACGAACTGTTTCTTTAACAGGTACGTATGATCCAGGCTGGCCAGTGAACTGTTCAGCAACGTGGAAGTTTTGTGATAAGAAGAATTGGATCCGGCGGGCACGGGCAACGATTAATTTATCATCGTCAGAAAGCTCGTCCATACCAAGGATCGCAATGATATCTTGCAATTCACGATAACGTTGTAATGTTTGCTGTACTTGACGTGCTACATTGTAATGCTCTTCACCAACGATTTCTGGTGATAAGGCACGGGAAGTCGAAGCAAGTGGATCCACCGCAGGGTAGATACCCATCTCAGAAAGTTTACGTTCAAGGTTTGTTGTTGCATCAAGGTGAGCGAATGTTGTAGCCGGAGCCGGGTCAGTATAGTCGTCGGCTGGTACGTAGATTGCTTGGATTGATGTAACAGAACCTTTATTAGTAGAAGTGATACGCTCTTGTAATTTACCCATTTCAGTAGCAAGTGTTGGCTGGTAACCAACGGCAGATGGCATACGGCCAAGTAACGCAGAAACCTCTGAACCTGCTTGTGTGAAACGGAAGATGTTATCCATGAAGAACAACACGTCTTGTCCTTGCTCATCACGGAAAAATTCAGCCATAGTCAAACCAGTCAAGGCAACGCGCATACGTGCACCTGGCGGCTCGTTCATTTGTCCGAATACCATCGCTGTTTTCTTGATAACGCCTGAATCTGTCATTTCATGATAAAGGTCATTACCTTCACGAGTACGCTCACCAACGCCGGCGAATACAGAAATACCACCGTGCTCTTGGGCGATGTTATTGATTAATTCCTGGATTAATACGGTTTTACCTACACCGGCACCACCGAATAGACCGATTTTTCCACCTTTAATATATGGTGCAAGAAGGTCAACTACTTTAATACCAGTCTCAAGAATTTCTACTTCTGTAGAAAGTTCCTCAAATTTTGGAGCTTCACGGTGAATTGGATCACGGCGAGCTTCTGCTGGAATTGGGTTATCAAGGTCAATTTTCTCACCCAACACGTTAAATACACGACCTAATGTTATATCACCAACTGGTACAGAGATTGGAGCACCAGTGTCTGTTACTTCTACTCCGCGAGTTAAACCGTCTGTTGATGCCATTGCGATTGTCCGTACGGTATCATCACCTAAATGAAGGGCAACTTCAAGGGTTAGGTTGATATCAACTTCTGATTCACTACGCGCTTTGTAATTAATTTTCAACGAGTTATAGATCTCTGGAAGCTGACCGCTTTCGAACTTAACGTCAACAACCGGACCCATAATCTGAAGAACGCGTCCTACGTTCATCTTTTTCCCTCCTTACTTACTCTGCAATCAAAAGCAGGGATGGCGAATCTCTTCTCCCTGGCTTAACTGTTCTTATTATTCCTATTCAAGCGCGGCTGCACCGCCGACGATTTCGGTAATTTCTTGCGTAATGGCTGCCTGACGGGCACGGTTATATGCAAGCGAGTAATTTCTAATTAACTCATGTGCATTATCGGTTGCGTTTTGCATTGCCGTCATCCGGGCAGCGTGCTCACTTGCCTTACTATCTAAAAGAGCTCCAAAAATTAAGCTCTCTGCATACTGCGGTAAAAGGACTTTCAATATTTCTTCAGGCGATGGTTCAAACTCATAGGAAGTCAATTTCCCAGAAGGACTAATATCCGTTAACGGTAACAGTTTCTTCTCTGTTACGGATTGACTTACCGCACTGACATAGTGTGTGTAAAATAAATGAAGCTCATCAAATGTTCCATCCGCAAACATACCGACCGCACTTCTGGTTACATCTGAAATATCCGCAAATTTAGGCTGATCTGGTACCCCTGTAATTTCAAGGGCGATACTAACCCCGCGTTTTGCAAAAAAGTCGCGGCCAACCCGGCCAATTGCGATCACTGCATATTCATCGGGTGATTTATGGTTTTCTCTCATCATTTGGTGAACGCTGCGAAGCACATTACTGTTGTATGCGCCTGCTAATCCGCGATCTGAAGTGATTACGATATAACCGGTTTTCTTGACTGGGCGTGATTTCAGCATTGGATGAGATAGACCACTGCTGCCTTTTGCTACCGCAGCAGTTACTTCCTGGATTTTCTCCATATATGGAACAAAGGACTTTGCATTCAAAACCCCGCGGTTCCAGTTGGAAGCAGAAACCATTTGCATTGCCTTTGTAATTTGGCTTGTTTTTTTGGTTGAACTGATTCGGTTTTTAATTTCGCGTAAAGATGCCAAAGATTCTCACCACCCGTTTTCAAAGAATGTTCAGGCGAGCGCTCGCTCAAAATTTCAGGAGCGCTCATACCCTCAATTTATTAGACCTATTATTTTTCAGAAACAGCAAACGTCTTTTTAAAGTCGTTGATTGCAGACGCCATATCATCGTCAGCAGGAAGTTCCTTCGTTGTGCGAATATGGTCTAATACTTCTTTACGGTTGTGGTCTAACCATGTATAGAATTCAGCTTCAAAACGATTGATATCATGTACAGGGATATCATCAAGGAATCCGCGTGTTAAGGCATAAAGAATCGAAACTTGCTTTTCAACAGCGATCGGCTTGTGAAGATCTTGTTTAAGAACTTCAACAGTCCGCGCACCACGGGCAAGCTTTGCTTGTGTTGCTTTATCAAGGTCTGAACCAAATTGAGCAAATGCTTCTAATTCACGATAAGATGCAAGGTCAAGACGCAAGGTACCGGCAACCTTTTTCATTGCCTTAATTTGCGCAGAACCTCCAACACGTGATACAGAAAGACCTGCGTTGATCGCCGGACGAACACCGGAGAAGAATAGGTCAGATTGTAAGAAGATTTGTCCATCAGTAATGGAGATAACGTTTGTTGGAATGTACGCAGAAACGTCACCTGCTTGTGTTTCAATAAATGGCAATGCTGTGATTGAACCTGCACCTAATGCATCACTTAACTTAGCAGCGCGCTCTAAAAGGCGGCTGTGCAGATAGAATACATCCCCTGGATATGCTTCACGACCTGGAGGACGACGCAAGAGCAAGGAAAGCTCACGATATGCAGACGCTTGCTTTGTAAGATCATCATATACGATTAAGACATGCTTGCCTCTGTACATAAAGTCTTCTGCCATTGATACACCAGCATATGGTGCCAAGTATAGTAACGGAGCAGGCTGTGATGCAGATGCTGTTACAACGATTGTATAGTCTAGAGCACCGTATTTACGAAGCGTTTCAACCGCATTACGAACCGTAGATTCCTTTTGGCCGATTGCTACATAAATACAGATCATATTTTCTGACTTTTGGTTTAGGATCGTGTCAATGGCAACAGAAGTTTTACCAGTTTGGCGGTCACCAATGATTAACTCCCGCTGGCCGCGGCCGATTGGCACAAGTGCGTCGATCGCTTTGATCCCTGTTTGAAGCGGCTCATGAACCGATTTACGAGCCATAACGCCTGGTGCGTTATATTCAATAGGTCTTGTTCTTGTTGCGTTAATTGGACTTCCACCATCAACAGGTTGTCCCAATGGGTTTACAACACGTCCAATCAACTCGTCACCTACAGGAACCTCCATGATACGGCCTGTACGGCGAACCTCGTCACCCTCACGAATTTCTGTAAAAGGTCCAAGGATTATAATACCGACGTTACTTTCCTCAAGGTTTTGAGCCATACCCATAACGCCGTTTGAAAATTCAACAAGCTCTCCAGCCATGGCACTGTCCAGGCCATGAACACGAGCGATACCGTCACCGACTGAGATAACTGTACCTACATCGGTCACTTGAATTTCTGCCTGATAACTTTCAATTTGCTTTTTTATCAGCGCACTGATTTCTTCAGCTTTGATGCTCACGAGTTTCACCCCTATCTTTCAGACTTAGCCTAATAATGTACGTTCAAGACGTTCCAGCTTGCCGCGCAAACTGCCGTCAAATATCCGATTTCCAATTCTTATCTTAATGCCGCCCAATAAATCAGATTCAACAATATTTTCAATTTGAAGTGATTTTTTGCCGATTCTTTTTGCAAAAGAAACAGATAAGGCTGTTCTTTCTTCATCGGTCAATGGACGAACACTGTATACGTTCGCAGACTCAATGCCGCGTTCTTCATTTGCTAATTCACTGAACTCATTTGCCACATCGATGATTTCATTCTCACGATGCCGATCAACCAAAAGCATCAATGTATTTAATACAAGCGGGTTTACAGCTGCAAAAGCAGTGGATAAAATCGCTTTTTTCTTTTCCCTTGAAACTTTTGGAGACTGCAGTACAGCTTTTAAATCTTCATTTACAAAAAAGACTTCTTTGACTACGCGAAGTTCTTCTTCTACTGTATCAATAAGCTGCTGCTCCTTCACGAGTTGAAAAAGAGCTAACGCGTAGCGCCTTGCTACCATTGAGCCCATCATCGCTCTTCTCCTGCCTCTTGAATATATTC
>JAUZQA010000123.1 GCA_030705665.1 Bacillota bacterium | reverse complement strand
CATATGTTGAATATGTCAGCGAAGGAACAAACCACCCTAATTATGAAGCAGCACTAGAAGCAGTAAAAAACGCAAAATAATTTTAAAAGCCTAATCGCTTCCGATCATAAAAACAGTTTTTTGGAAGGGCTGTGTTACAGGAAATTGTTGATTCTTTAACGCTGGAGCGGAAATCACCAGCCAAATTTAACACAGCCTTAAGAAAGACCTCGCCTTTGGTGGGGTCTTTTTCAATCAAAATCATATAATTCTTGTTAAAGTTTTTTGGACTCGTTACAATGGATAGAGAAATTTAGGTTAGGAGGAGTAAAATGAAGATTTCTCCAGTAGAAGAACTTTTTACACTATTTAATGAAACGGCAATTGTACTTCAGGAAGAAATGTCGTGTACATATCTTGAGGCCTTGGCAGAAACGGGCGAAAACCTATTTCACAGTTCCATACTTCAAGAGGAGTTAAGTGAACTGACTGTTAAAAGGCTAAAAAAGCAATATGAGCAAGTGAATTTAGAAAGATTTTCCAAAGAGGAAATTCGAAAGGCATTTCAACTAGCCATCCTAAAAGGAATGAAAGAAAATATTCAGCCTAATCACCAAATGACACCAGACACGGTTGGCATACTAGTCGGATATTTAGTAAGCAAATTCGTTCAGAAGACAGAATATCGTTTGTTAGATCCTGCTGTCGGTACTGGGAATTTGTTAACAACGGTTTTGAATCAACAAGCTCAAAAAAATATTGAATCATTTGGGGCAGATATAGATGATATCCTCATTAAACTTGCTTATGTCAATGCGAATTTACAAGAACACTCTGTCCGATTTTTTCATCAGGACAGCCTGGAACCCCTATTTCTTGACCCGATTGATGTTGTCGTAAGCGATCTCCCTGTTGGCTTTTACCCAAATGACCTGAGGGCAGCTGATTACCAAATAAAAGCCAAAGAGGGACATACATTTTCACATCACTTGTTCATCGAGCAAAGTGTTAAGCATACCATTCCAGGAGGATATTTATTTTTCTTAATTCCAAATGGGTTGTTTGAAAGTGAACAAGCCCCATTACTGCATGAGTACATAAAGGAACATCTCATCGTCCAAGGGCTGATTCAACTGCCGGAAACTATGTTTAAAAATAAAAATGCCGAAAAAAGTATACTAATATTGCAAAAAAAAGGAGAAAATATTCAACCTCCAAAGCAAGCTCTGCTTGTCCAATTACCATCATTATCTAGTGCCGCTGTGATGGAAAAGGTATTAGGAAAAATGGATGAATGGTTTAAGAATCGATAATTTCGTTTAATTATTCTATTTTTAAAATGGTTTTAAATATCTGAATATAATTATATTTAAATGAAAGGGCTATTATTTAAAACTCCTTCTTGAAATGTAGCAAATACAGTGATTTAATGAAAAATTGAAGGGAAATATTCGCTATCGGATTGTGCACAATAATAAAGAACCAGCACGACTGATGATGAAGTTAAAGAAGGAGCGGTCGAATAATGGCGAAAATCATCGCGATCAATGCAGGCAGTTCATCATTGAAATTTCAATTGTTTGAAATGCCAAGTGAAGAAGTAATTACAAAAGGGTTAATTGAACGGATTGGCTTAAACGATTCAATTTTCAACATCACCGTTAATGGGGAAAAAGTACAAGAAACATTAGACATTCCGAATCATGAAGTTGCTGTTCAAATGCTTCTTGATAAACTAACAACAACAGGAATTATTAAATCACTGGATGAAATCGATGGTGTTGGCCACCGGGTTGTCCATGGCGGCGAATTGTTTAATGATTCTGTTCTTATTTCAGATCAGGTATTGGAGCAAATCGAAGGGTTATCCGAATTGGCACCATTACATAACCCAGCAAATGTAACAGGGATCAAGGCTTTCCAATCTGTACTTCCCAATGTACCAGCCATAGCTGTATTTGATACAGCATTCCATCAAACAATGCCAGAGAGTTCTTACTTATACAGTCTTCCTTATGAATATTATAAAAATTATGGAATCCGAAAATATGGTTTCCATGGAACATCACATAAATATGTTTCACAGCGTGCAGCCGAGCTATTAGGACGTCCTCTTGAACATCTTCGCCTAATTTCTTGCCATTTAGGAAATGGAGCAAGTATTGCAGCTATTGAAGGTGGCAGGTCGATTGATACTTCGATGGGCTTTACACCACTTGCTGGGGTTACAATGGGTACCCGTTCTGGAAACATTGACCCTGCATTAATTCCATTTATTATGGAGAAAACAGGGAAAACAGCTGAAGAAGTTTTAGATGTTTTAAATAAAAAGAGTGGTATGCTTGCGCTTTCTGGTTTTTCAAGCGATCTTCGTGATATTGAACAGGAAGCAACGAAAGAAAATGAGCGTGCCCAATTGGCTTTAGATGTTTTTGCCAATCGTATCCATAAATACCTGGGATCATATGCTGCTCGTATGTACGGAGTAGATGCCATTATTTTCACAGCAGGTATTGGTGAAAATAGTGTTTCAATTAGAGAAAAAATCTTAAAGGGTCTTGAATTTATGGGTGTTTATTTTGATCCTTCTCTAAATAAAGTTAGAGGAGAAGAAGCATTTATTAACTACCCTCATTCACCTGTTAAAGTTATCGTCATTCCTACAGACGAAGAAGTTATGATTGCACGCGATGTTATTCGCTTAGCACATATCCAGTAATAATGAAAAGGCAAAAGAACTCATTTTAGAGTCTTTTGTCTTTTTTCGTCTTACCGTTATTATGGTATACTAAAAAGAATAATTGGCTTGAAATTGGGGTGATGTGGTTGCCATATACAGACCGGGAAAAACAATCATTAAAAGGGATAGAGGAATGGGAAAAAAAACTGCTGGCTTTTGAACCCAACGACTTCCAAATATTATATGAAAAATACGTGGAACGGGCTTTTTTACTCTTGCCTGATTCGGTTCAACAGCAGTTTTTTGCTGTGGTTGATACGTGGTTATTCCATTTACATGCAATGATTCAGGGGTCTGAATTGCAAATGGAAGCAAAGAACAGGATCTTGTCTGCAGGAAGAATTTTTAATCATGATATTGAGACGATTGAAGATCTCAAATTTCTAAAAATGGAACAATTACAATATATTGCACAGCAGCAAATTGCCAGACATCGACTTTATTCCTTTGCACAGGGAGGATTAGCGGGAACCGGGGGAGCATTGTTTCTTGGAATGGACCTTCCTGCGATTGCCATCATCAACCTTAGAGCGGTTCAGTTAATTGCCATGACATACGGTTTTGAGGTAAATACTCCATATGAAATGATGACCTCTCTAAAAATCTTTCATCTTGCCTTACTTCCTCAAAAGATTCAAAAGGCAGGCTGGCAGTCCTTAAGAAACGAATTAGAGGAGAAAAAGGATCATTACTTCTATGAAGGCAGTGAACAAATAACGGATATTACGTGGCTGGAACAGCCTGTAAAACAAATTTTTAAAGCTATGATTATTCTTTTGTTTAGAAAAAAAAGGATACAGGGTATCCCGCTTTTTAGTATGGCAATTGGCGCAACTTCAAATTATCAACTAACTAGAAAAGTGACTGAATTTGCCCATAATTATTATCAGTTACGTTACCTTCAAGAGAAAGAGGAGACAATGGAATGAGTGTACAAGAGCACAAGAAGCAGGCGGCAAAAGTTGTGGGGTGCAAAATTATTACAGTAAGTGATACAAGAGACAAGGAAACTGATAAAAGCGGGAAACTAATGATAGAACTTTTGGAAAATGAAGGACACAACATCATCGATTATGTCATTGTAAAAGATGAAGCGGATCCGATCGAGAATGAAATCATCGGAGGATGTAACGATGAGGATATCGATGTGATCTTATTAAACGGCGGGACAGGAATAGCTAAGCGGGATGTAACGATTGAAACGGTGCAAAATATGCTCGAGAAAGAAATCGTTGGATTTGGCGAGCTATTTAGAATGCTAAGTTATCAGGAGGATATTGGATCAAGTGCAATCCTTTCAAGAGCGATTGCAGGAGTAGTGAAAAATAAGGCAGTCTTCTCAACTCCAGGTTCAACAGGTGCAGTAAAGCTCGCGATGCAAAAGTTAATCCTTCCTGAAATCGGTCATGTCGTCAGGGAGTTAAGGAAAGATATTTAAAAATTACCAAAAAACCCATAATGGAAAATATTCCGACAAAAAAAGCTCCTCTTTTTGTGAAAGAGTGAGCTTTTATGTTTACTATTGTAAAACTTTGTCTGAAATTTCTTGGTGCTCACGATATAAAATCCACAAATCATTGATGACGGATGCAAGTTCCGCGATTTCAGCATTTAATTCACAGGAACGATGGAAGTCGTTTTCGTCAGAGAGCTGGGCTTGCTTGATGTTGATAGAGTGTTCGAGGTCAGCGATACGATCAGGAATAGAGCCGCGGATTGTTTCCCAATGGAACATAATAGAATGTTGGGTATCCAGTTTATAGTAGTCCCATTCTAAATCCGAGTTAGGAATATGGATGCCTAAGCGGTCATCATAACTAAAAAATTCTTTCATTTACAAAACCTCCTCATATTGTATTAAAAATAATTGTACTACATCTTTTTAATTTTGAATAGATACAGAATTGTTACAAAAACATGCAGTTTTTACACTGCATGTTCGTTGATGAGTGAAATTGTATTTATGCTTCCTCTTTTTCTGTACGAATGACAAGCACATCACAAGGAGCATATCTGGTAATATGTTCGGAGACACTACCTATAAAAAATCTTTCAACTGCGTTAAGTCCAGTTGCACCGCAAATAATTAAATCAATATCATTCTTTTTAGCAATATCCTTTGGAATTCTAACCTTCGGGGAGCCGAACTCAATGACATAATCAACATCCTTAACACCTGCATTAACCGCTGTCTTTTGATAGTTTTCCAGCAATTCTGATGCAAATTTGTCTGCTCTTTCAGCAATGGTCCGATCGTAAGCCTCAACTGTGGCGAACGTTCTTGTGTCAATAACATGAGCCAATAAAAGCTTTGCATTATTTCTCTTAGCGATATCTATTGATTTTTTAAAAGCCCAGTCTGCTTCCTGAGAACCGTCAATGGCAACCAGGATTTTCTTATACTCAAGTCCCATTGTCATCCCCCTCCTTACCACAATTATACAATATTTGAAATGAATATGTGTTTCAAATTATCGAACAATAAGAAAGAAGTTCCAATAAAAAGGAGGTAGAAGTTTGACAAACAGCCAGTTTAAGAAGCCATCCACGCTAATTTATGATGCTAAAGGCTCAATGTTAGTAAATGAACAGATTATGAATTCATATAATAGCGGAACTATTAATAAAAGAGGTTTACACGATGATCTGTCTGATCATTTGATTGATGATGATGGAACAATGATGGTAAACGAACAACTAATGAATTCCTATTCAAGCGGCTCTATTAACAAATTTGGATTACATGGAGATTTATTTGGTCCAAAAGGAACAGCAGAAAATCACAAATAAAATAACACTATAGAACCCTAGCATTAGCTGTCCTTCTTTGGACAGTTTTTTTTTGCTTTATTACTATTAATTTCCTGCAAATAAGGCAATAACCCAAGAGTTATGATTTTCGCCTGCATATTCTTTAGGGAAAATATAATTTGAGGTTGGGGAGATTAATTAAGCGGCAAAGCCTTCAAATGTCCATTCAAATGAGGAGGGTTTGAAATGCGGATTGGGATACCAAAAGAAATAAAAAATAATGAAAACCGTGTGGCAATGACTCCTGCAGGGGTGGTTGATTTTTTGAAATTTGGTCATGAAGTATTTATTGAAACGGGGGCTGGAATCGGTTCTGGTTTTTCTGATCACGATTTCGCCACAAACGGAGCAAAAGTAGTTGAAACGTGTGATGAAGTTTGGGCAATGGATATGGTGATGAAAGTTAAAGAGCCGCTGCCAAATGAATTTAAGTACTTTCGGGAAAATCAAATTATATTTACATACCTACATTTAGCTGCAGAACCAGAATTAACGAAAGCCTTAATAGACCATAAAGTTGTGGGGATCGCATATGAAACAGTGCAACTGCCAAACGGCGCGCTTCCTCTATTAACTCCAATGAGTGAGATTGCAGGAAGAATGGCGCCGCAAGTGGGTGCGCAATTTTTAGAAAAGATAAATGGCGGAAAAGGGATTTTACTCTCAGGTGTACCAGGTGTTGGGCAGGGAATGGTGACCATTATTGGAGGAGGTGTTGCGGGAACAAATGCTGCAAAAATAGCGGTTGGGTTAGGAGCAATGGTTACTATCATTGACTTGAATCCAGAACGTCTCCGTTGCTTAGATGAAATTTTTGGTTCGCGAATTACTACTTATATCTCAAATCCCTATAACATACGAGAGGCAGTTAAACAATCAGATTTGGTGATTGGAGCAGTCTTGATTCCGGGAGCAGCGGCACCTAAGCTCGTTACGGAGGAAATGGTTAAGAAAATGAAGGCCGGCAGCGTAATTGTTGATATTGCCATTGACCAGGGGGGGATTTTTGAAACAACCGATCGGATCACAACGCATGATCATCCAACCTATGAAAAGTATGGTGTGGTCCATTATGCGGTTGCGAACATGCCTGGGGCCGTGCCGAGAACTTCAACATTTGCCCTAACAAATGTAACAGTTCCATATGCGGTACAAATTGCGAATAAAGGATATAAAAAGGCATGTCTTGAAAATGAAGCATTGTTAAAGGGGCTTAATACACTTGGCGGTTTTGTTACCTTTGAAGCGGTAGCAGAAGCCCATGGATTCCCTTTTACCGATCCGAAAACATTGTTGTGAAAAAACAGGCCCGATATTTCGGGCCTGTTATTTTTAGTTGATAATTTGTAATTCTTTTGGAAACTTGGTTAACACCTTTACTCCATCTGCAGTTACATACACATCATCTTCAATTCGTACCCCGGCAACATCGGGAACATAGATACCAGGTTCAATCGTATAGACCATTCCTTCTTCAAGGACTAACTGATTCGTTTCTGTCATAGAAGGATATTCATGGACGCTAATCCCTAGTCCATGCCCTAAACGGTGGGGAAAATAGTCACCATACCCGGCATTAGAAATGATATTTCGGGCGGCAAGGTCCACATTTGAAGCGGTCACACCTGGTTTACTCGCTGATATGGCTGCCAGCTGTGCTTTTAAAACAGTATCATATATTTCTTTTTGTTTTTCATTTATATCCCCGTAGGCTACAGTTCTCGTTATATCAGAACAGTAGCGGTCGACCACCACGCCTAAATCAAATAAAACGAGGTCACCCTTTTTAATCTTCGTTAATCCAGGTGTACCATGTGGAGAAGCAGCGTTTGCTCCAGTAAGAACCATTGTGGCAAACGACATTTCCGTTACACCTTTTTTCTTTAAGGAAAATTCGATTGCTGAAAGAATTTCCAATTCCGTTTTTCCCTCTTTTATTTCGCTTACCCCTACTTCAACCGCGTAGTCTGCTAAGGCGCATGCCTCTTCGATTGTTTTTAATTCATTCTGGTCTTTAATCATCCGTAATTTTCGCAATTTTTCTTCGGCAGAAACCATTTTGCTATTTGGGAAAATTTTCAATAACGCTTCAAAGCGTTCGACATTCATATGTTCTTTTTCGATTGCCACAGTTTCAACTTTTTTCATTCGATTATTTATTCCTTGAAAAATAAGTTCCCATGGATTATCGATATCGCTGTAACCGATAATTTCATTGTCCCAGCCAGAACTTTTTGCCCCATGTTTTTCCATAGCAGGGCAAACAAGAAAAGGTTCTTTCTCTTGAAAAACAGCTAAAGCTAAGAGACGTTCATGAGGGTCACTGTAAAAACCACTTAAATAAAAAACATTTTCAGAAGAAGTAATAAAACTGATTTGTACATCATTTTCCTTCATCCATGCTTGAAGTTTTTTTAATCGTTGATTCATCTTGCAAGCCTCCTAAAATTATGTCCACCTTTGAGAGTAGCAATATCGGGAGGAAAAGTAAATAATATGAACCTTGCTGCAATTTTTTGGATGGTCCAAGGAAAAAATTTTTATAAAAATACTAATAAATTAGCTAAAAGAATAAATGATAAAGAAGGAAAACTTAAATGGGTAAAGAAAATAAAATTATAGAAATAATAGGAGGAGATAAAATGAAAGTTTCATATCATGGGCATTCCATTATTAAAATTGAATCAAATGGGAAAACGATTTTAATTGATCCGTTTATTACAGGCAATCGTTTAACTGATTTAAAAGTAGAAGAGTTGAATCCGGATGCTATCATTTTAACTCATGGCCACGGCGATCATTTAGGAGACACCATTGCATTAGCTAAAAAGAGCGGGGCCCTTGTTGTAGGTCTTGCGGAAGTTGCATCCTACTTGGGATGGAAGGGCCTGAATACACATGGTATGAATATAGGCGGAGCCTTTCAATTTGATTTTGGTACAATCAAATTTACGCCTGCTTTCCATAGTTCTGGTTATATTACTGAACAAAATGAAATCATTTATTTAGGTATGCCTGCGGGTGTTCTTTTTATGAATGAAGGAAAAACCATCTATCATGCAGGTGACACATCTCTTTTCTCGGATATGAAGCTTATTGGGGAACGTCATCCGATTGATGTAGCCTTCTTGCCAATTGGGGATAATTTTACAATGGGACCTGAGGATGCAGCCTACGCAGCAAAACTCATTAATGCGAAAACAGTAGTGCCAATTCACTATAATACATTCCCGGTAATTAAACAGGATCCGAATAAATTTATTGGGCTTTTAGATAATCTCAAAGGGAAAATTCTTAATCCAGGGGAAGCTATCGAATTATAAAATGGATAAGCATACTTTTTTTCTGTTAAATGCATAAAAATAATATAAACGGCATTTAAGGAGGAAAAAGAATGCAAAGAAACCGATATATACTCTGTCTTTTAGTTTGTGCTTTCCTACTGTACTATGCAGTACCGCGGCTTCATGTCTTTGCACAGGGGGCTGAGGGAGTATTCTCTTTGTCATGGCTGATTTTTGCCCTTTTTGTAATAGCGGGTAATCTAACAGGGATCCTTTATCATCCAAACAAAAAGTCTGGAAGAAATAAGAAAAAAGTAATTGGGAATTATCGCGGGAAAACAAGGTATTATCAATAAAAAAGGCTCAGCAACTATTTGTTAAAGATCGTTTGTTGAATCAAGAACCTTTAAACTTTATAATTAAATTGATAAAGTCTGTTTTATTCTAGAGTGGGAATTTAAATATAAAGGGTG
>JAUZQA010000122.1 GCA_030705665.1 Bacillota bacterium | reverse complement strand
CATTATATTCCTCCTTTTATACAGGTTTCATGAATATTATACAAAATTTTCAGAATAATTGGAAATTATTTTTTTAAGACTAACATAAAAAGAATATTTATTGGTTTATTGACTTTCAATAGGCCCATTAGCAGGAACAGTCGCAAAATATGATCTTTAGATGACAAAATAAAAAACTGCCGAGAATCTCAACAGTTTGAAAAAGAGGACAGGGCATCCTGTCCTCTTTCGTAGCCATATTATTTGTTTTTTAGATTAGCGGAAAGAACCGCCGCTTAATTGTTGTTGAGCCATAGAAACTAGGCGCTTTGTGATTTCACCACCAACTGAACCGTTAGCGCGTGAAGTTGTATCAGCACCAAGTTGAACACCAAATTCAGAAGCAATTTCATATTTCATTTGATCAAGAGCTTGCTCTACACCTGGAACTAAAAGTTGATTGTTATTTGGCATGTGATTCTCACCTCCTTGTGAGTATAGAATGTGTAGAATCACATAGCTTCATTCTTAAATAACATTGGTAATTATTCGCATTATTTATAAAAAATGTGAAAAATTAATGTCAAATTAAAATAACTCATTAAAAGAAGCTTCTGTAGACGAATCGGGCTTTATAATCATTGTTTCACTGTTATTTACAGCCTCTTGAATAAAGACTTCAAAATCCATAAAGCTCTCATAAAAATTTACTTTTTCTCTTTTCGGTTTTGTCTTTGGTGATGCAGGCACAAAGATGGTACAACAATCTTCGAAAGGCCTGATTGAGATATCATGGGTATTAATTTCCTGCGCAATTTTTATTATATCCGATTTATCCATCATTATCAAAGGCCTCAAAATAGGTGTTGTTGTTACTTCATTAATGGTAAACATACTTTCAAGCGTTTGACTTGCAACTTGCCCAAGACTTTCACCAGTAACGATCGCAAGGGCTTCATGTTTTCGTCTTAATTCATCAGTGATCCGCAGCATTAGACGGCGGGTTGTTGTCATAACATAATTTTCGGGTATTTGTTTACTTACTGCTTCCTGTGCCTTTGTGAATGGAACAATATGAAGCTTTAAAGCCCCAGCAATTTCAGACAGCTTTTTTGTTAAATCAATGACTTTTTGTTTGGCACGTTCACTCGTATAGGGCGGGCTGAAAAAATGAACAACCTCCAGCTCCATGCCACGTTTCATTGCCATATACCCTGCTACAGGGCTGTCAAGTCCTCCTGAGAGCATTAACATGGCCTTGCCGCTAGAACCGACTGGAAGCCCTCCAGGACCTAAAATTGTTTCAGCAGACAAATAAGCTGCTTCCGATCTTATCTCAACCTCAAGATTAACGTCTGGCTTTCTTACATCAACCTTTAAATTAGGAAATCTGTTTAAGATGAATGCACCCAGGATTTGATTGATATCATCTGTATTATATTCGAAGGTTCGATCCGCCCTTTTTGCCGAAATTTTAAAGGTTTGCTTTGATTGGTAAAGGTTTCTAAATAATTCATCTGCAGCTTGTTTAACTTTTTCAATATCTCTCTCAACCTTTACTGCAGGACTAAATGACCGTATTCCAAAAATTTTCTGAAGGATCTTGATGATTTCACTGCTATTTTCTCCATTTAAAAGAATAAACATCCTGTCCCGGCCAGCTTCTATTTTAACCTTTGGATAGGATTGAAGAGCATCCTTGATGCTCCTTCTTAGCCTTTCAACAAATTGATGACGATTTCGTCCCTTTGTCGATATTTCCCCATAACGAATCAGTATGCGGTCATAATTCATTTAAATTCTTACCTTTCCGTATTGATTAGCCATTTTCTTAACAGCATCAATAAATTTTAACGCTTCATCCAAGGTGTTTTCAAAGGATAGACTGACCCTGATTGCACTCTGGGCCAATTGCTCGGAAACACCCATGGCCAAGAGTGTTTTACTTGGCATTTTTCGTTTAGACGAGCAGGCGCTTGTTGTAGATGCATAAATTCCTTCCAGTTCTAGTGCATGAATGAAGGTCTCGGCATTCATCCATGCGACTGAAAAGTTGAGAATATAGGGCACAGCCCTTTCAGGGTATGTATGAATCGTAATGCCAGAAATATCACTAAGTCCCTTTATTAACGTTTTTTGTATTTCTTTCATCGATTTCCTGCCATTTTCGATTTTTTCGTTTGAAATTCTAAGCGCCTTAGCCATACATACTGCTCCTGCAACATTCTCCGTACCACTGCGTATATTATTTTCCTGATTCCCGCCTGCATGGAGTGAAGAAAGTTTAACCCCATCTTTAATAAACAGGGCCCCTACTCCTTTTAATCCATGAAATTTATGGGAGGATACTGAAAAAAGATCGACTCCCGACGCTTTTAAATCAATCGTCATTTTCCCAATAGCTTGAACAGCATCGACATGAAATAAAACCTTTGGAAACATTTTGAGCAGTTTACCGATTTCGTTGATAGGCTGAATGGCGCCAATCTCGTTATTAACATACATAATTGAAAGTAAAATTGTATCAGGTTGAATGGCTTTTTCTACATCTTCAACCCTGACGACTCCATATTGATCAACTGGTAAGTATGTAACGGCAAATCCCATTTGTTCGAGCTGTTCCATTGCATTACTTATGGAAGGATGTTCAATTTTGGTCGTTATTAAGTGCTTGCCCCTGTTTATATGCATAAAGGCTGTTCCTTTAACCGCCAGATTATTACTTTCTGTTCCCCCGGAAGTAAAATAGATTTCCGATGGATTTACTTTTAAACTGCTTGCTATTTGTGCCCGTGCTTGTGTTAGGAGTTGTTCTGAGCGTCCACCTAATCCATGCAATGAGGATGGGTTACCATAATATTCATTCGAGACCTTTATAAACGAATCAAGGACCTCCGGATATGGTTTTGTCGTTGCACTGTTATCAAAATAAATCATGGTCTTCCACCTTCCAATAAACACCCTTTAGCGAAAATGCCCTTATTTCCAAATTTCATAAGAACATCTTATCAAAATTAAAAACCGATTCAAACCATTTGGCTGAATCGGTTTAATCTTTTAATTAAGAATTTCTTCGACAGAAACAAGCTTTTCAATTCTTTTTATTGCTCCAGGATCGATTGATTGAATTGAAGTTGCCGCTTTTTCTAGCGCGTTCTGATAGTCATAATTGCGAAAAGATTTTTCAGCTTCTTCTAATGCCCGAGAGATTGTTGGGTACTTACTGCGATATCGGTTTCCATATTGTATTACTCTTTCAGCAAGCATCGCACTTTCCAACAACTCAAAAGTAGCACTTGCAAGTTTATCTACAGTCAGGACGGCAATCTCCAAATATTGATTAACAGACGAAATATCAAGCGGCTTTTCCTCAAGTTGCTTTTTTACACTTTCAATGCTTTCTTTCCCATCCTGCAGGAGGTATTTATATTCCTCAGGTACTCCAGGAAGATTACTTTTAGAAATTTCTCTCACAGCTTCAGTGACTTTTTTACTTAAATCAAGGATTTTATCTCTTGCTTCCATTTCATCTTTTCTAAGTGCTTGTAATCTAAAAAAGAAATTTTGTTGTTCTTCCCTTACTGCGTCCAGCTGTTCTTTTATTTCCGTTAGTTCTTCCCTCACAGCTGTTTGCGCTGTTTCATTACTTTTGACTTTTTCCCAAAGAATCTCAAAACGCTTATACAATGAAGACAATTCGTTATCCAGCTGCATTTGTGTTTCAAAATCAGCTTCTGTTAAATGATAGCTTTGCTGGATTTCCATCAATTCATTATTAAGCTGCTCATTCTCCTTGCGAATTGTAGTTAAAAGCTCATTCGTCGCCTCTTCATTCTGGATAACAAAATGTTTAGCGTGAACCTCTTTTTCCAAAAGATCAAATAGTACATCAATTCTTGCCCTGATCTCTTTCATTTCCTCGTCTGCCTGCTCTAAATTTGCTTCTTCCACATTATTAAGGCAGGTTTGAATGATCTCTTCCAAGTCGTGAATTTCATCCAACAATTGAATGTGTTCCAGATAGAATCCTTCCTTTACCATTTCAAAAAAACCATCACGTATTTCTGATAACTGAGAAGGAAGAATGGATTGGCATTCGATTAAATATTGCGGAATCATTTCCATCTGTTTTTTTATCGTTTCCAGCTGAACTTTGGTGTGCAGCACTGTTTCACGTGCTTCCAAATAATTCCCGTTTCTTGTCTTTTCATCATATTCCTGAAATTTATTTGTTACTTCGTTTAACTGTGCCTCTAGATATTTTTCCGCTTTTCCAAAACTATGGTGATGGGCAAGCAAATTCTTTTTTGCTTCCCGATAAGAGTCTTTTAATTGTTCAGTCTCGATCCTATTTTTTTCTTCGCTTCCGACCAAATCATTTAATTCATTAAGAATGCTTTTTATTTCCTCTTCAATTTCCTGTAATTTATTTTCAATTTGTTTTTGAGCTTCCTTCGCTTTTCCAAATCGAAACCGATCAATATACTCCTCCGCATCAAATAAAAGTTCTTCTAAGTTTGGTACTTTCACAGTAACGATATCGTCCCATTGGTTCCGCCAGCGTTCAAAAAGTTTCTCTGTTTGTCCGGTCATATTTAGCTGCTTCACTTTGGACATTTCATCGCGAACAGGTCTATCTGTTATATCCAGCTTCCAGGTTTCCAGCCGATCCATTTCCTTATAATACTTTTTCTTAATAAAATAACCTACCGTTATCATTACAACTATAATGATAACCAATCCAATGATGTACTTCACACGTAAGCCTCCTGTTCAAACCAACATCGTCACTAAATCCAACATGATCTATGTAAATGTAAAATCAAAAAGTTCCATACAATGTAATAATGATACCATGTTACCGACAATTTTTGACTATATAAATTCAACTTTTTAAATAAAGTAAAGAAAATATTTAATTGCACTGAAAATTTATCACAGATGCCCCGAATGGTAAATAGTGGAATAGCCCTGAATGAAAAATGAGGATGATTCAAAGGTATTACCCTTGATCCATCCTCACGATTTTTATGAAATAAGTGCTTCCTTCCTGCATAATACTTCATCAATCCATTTGTAGACATCTTCAGCATATTTTTCAGCGAAAAAGCGTTCGTTCGGAAAAACATATAATACTTCTCTTAAATAATTTGTATTTAAAAAAGGCATAATCCACAAACCTTTAAGCTGGACAATCATATAGGTAATGGAGTGCCGGTGGAATTCTCTCTGTTCAATTCCTTTTTCAAAAACCCTTTGCAGGTAAAATTTCTCTTTGGTATAGTAAGTGGCCATTATTTCCCTTACTAATTGTGAATCAATAGACATTTCTCTAAAAATAAAGGTTGTTAGCTGGATGTGATCACAAAGAAAATTCAATAGGTTAGCAGTTATTTTTTTTAAACAAAAGGTTGCTCCATGATCAAGTAAAGCAAAGCCTTCTTCAATCTTATCCATGTATTGCTCAAAAAAAGACGTAAAGCAATATTCTAATAAACCATGTTTATTTTGAAAATAATAGGAAATATTGGCTGGATTTACTTGGGCCTTAGCTGCAATATCACGAATGGACGTTCCAGAGTATCCTTTTGTATTAAATAGCGACACGGCTGCATGCACAATTGCTTCCTTTGAATTTTTCTTCATCTGCTATCCTCCTTTTAGGGATAAATTCCCCCTGCTTTATATTTTCTTTTTTTATTAACTTATTCCTTCAAGATTTTCTCGACAAAGTTTAACTAAATTCAGCTTTTTTTGCTAAAATATAAGATGAACTTCTAGAGAAATAGGTGAAAAAACATGTTTAATGTCGAAGAGTATAACCAAGACAGACTTAGAAATTATGAATTAGTTAAAAAGCAATTGCAGGCACTTGTCCATGATGAACCTAATCAGATTGCCAATTTAAGTAATGCTTCGGCACTCTTAAATCAGTTTCTCGATCGTATTAACTGGGTAGGCTTTTATTTAATGGAAAATGATAGTGAACTTGTACTAGGTCCTTTTCAGGGTCTCCCTGCTTGTATAAGGATTCCTTTAGGAAAAGGTGTATGCGGAACGGCAGCCTTAAAAAAGGAAACTGTTCGTGTTGATGATGTTAATTCTTTTCCAGGTCATATTGCCTGTGATGCAGCTTCACAATCTGAAATTGTCATTCCGTTAGTTAAGGATGGGAAATTGTTAGGTGTTTTAGATATTGATTCCCCTGAAACGTGTCGTTTTGATGAACTTGATCAACAGAAGCTGGAGGAATTCGCAGAAATACTGGTTCAAAGTCTTTAAACAAAAAGGTCAGCCCCTATTCACCACATTTGGATATAGAGGCTGACCTTTATTAACTTACTTTAATGCTGTCTTCTTGTGTTACAACCTTATTTTTCCCCGTCCCTTTCGCTACATAAAGCGCTTCGTCTGCTCTTTTAAATAGGTAATTATATGTATCGGTGTGGTTCTTTTCCCAGTAGGAGACTCCACATGAGACCGTCACATGTGGATTTGAATGTTCATTCACTTTTTCAACAAGTCTTTTGGCAATAGCTTGTCCTGCTGAAAGTGAAACCATTGGTAAATAAATCGCTAATTCTTCACCGCCCCAACGGGCACCTACATCATGTTCACGAATATTACCTTTTATTAAGTTCGCCACTTGAACAAGCACCTCATCACCAACTTGGTGACCAAAGGTATCATTTACACGTTTAAAATCGTCAATGTCAATAAGAATAAACGTACCTTGCTCATCTTCTTTCATCGAGCGATTAATTTTTTCATCAAGATAATTTCGTGAATGCAGCTTGGTTAAATGATCTGTAATGATCATTTTTTCCAATTCCTCACGAAGCATAGAATTTGTGAAGGCAAGTGTTGAATGATGAATTAAAGATTGTAACAGCTTGAATGTTTCAAAGGAAAAGAAATATGGTTTCTGATGCATTACAATGACAATACCTTTTAAATGACCGCCAAGATCCATCGGTACCGCCATTACGGAACGGAATATTGATTCTGTTTGCATTGACAATGGTAAATCCCCAATAAATAATGACTCCTGTTCCTTTTCAATTGCTTCTTTCACATAGTGAATGTAGGTTTGTGCTTTTTTTGTTGAGAAAAATGCTGTTGAGCCAAGTAATACGTTATCGATATTCTCGTTTACTGCATATAAAAAAAATCCAACCTCCTGTGCACTGAAGGATTTCATTATCTGATTTGACATGTAGTGAATCGTTTCACTCAATCGAAGATTCGAATTCAAGCAGTGAGAAGTTTCATTGATTAATTGCAAATCGGCGATCAGCTTTCTCGATTGATGATACAATTGGGCATTCTCCAATGCACTGCCAGCTGTATTGGCAAGCAATGTGATGAACTCAATCTCATTTTTGGGGAAAATGAGCATATCGGGTGCAACGACAACTAAAACGCCATACACCCCTTGCTTCCCTTTTAGAGGAGCATATAGTGTAGAGTGTTGGAGATTCACTGAATTTTCAAATTTAACAGTGCCTGTAACATACGCTTCCATTGCTAAGACGTCCTCGTTATCGTATTCGAGGCCTCGAATGGGCAGTTGGCTGCGATTGTGATTATCTTGTGAAAGTAATAAATAATATGAAAAACCCGGATATACTTCCTGAAGAGAGAGGATAATTTCTTCTAATAAATTGTCCATGTTCATGGATGAATGGAACTTTTCCGTGACCGTATATAGCTGCTTATACTTCTTTTCTTTCAGAATAATGTCCAACATATTTTGAACTTTTCCGAAGTAAAAACCGTATTCAATTCCGATTCTCTTTAATCCCTCATCGTTAATTTTATTTATATTGGAACTATTTTTATCATTAATAGCAATAAAGCCTGTTACTTCATTCTTTTTAATCATTTTAATAAGGAAACTGTAGTTCTTTAGTTCAGATGGAAGGTTACTTTTTTGAAGTAACGCAAGATTATTAGTAAAATTTGGCAGCACCGTAACTGGAATACTTTTTGGAGGGCTTGCTACATCCTTTTGTAAAAAACCAACTAATTCAAACTGATGTTTCCATTCTTCTAATTTGTATAGCGAAACCGCTTCAACACCGAAACTGTTAAGAATAATTTTTAATGTTTCTTCAACAAACCTTTCAAAGTGAAAGACTTCGAAATCATCATCGATCAACTCAACAAAGCAATCCTTAAGTTGAAGTATTACATTTTTTTCGAGTTCTTCCATACGATTATCACCTAATTTTGGTACCGATTTCGACTTTTATCAATACCATATCATTATTTCAAGTAGTTATAATTTAATGAATTTGAAATTTTTTCAAAATTTCAACGTTCTTTCACTAATAACTTTTATTATACCATAAGCAATACAATCTAACTGTGAATATTGAAATGTGCTGATATTCAAATGTGACATGATATCAACTTAAGAAATTTAATATTATCCTTGACTAATACCCAATAAAAATAATATAATACTCTTTGTGTAAAATACTGCAGCCTCTATGAACACCTTAATGGATTCATTTTGTTCCTCATAACTCAATTATGATGGTGTATCTTGTAACCCTCTGCTGCTAGGGCGAAGGTGCATGAAAACAAAATGACCTTTATTGCTGACTCATAATGGTTTTTATTTTACAAAATAAAAACACTAAGGAGGAGTCATTCATGGCTCGATATACCGGCCCAAGCTGGAAATTATCCCGTCGTCTTGGAATATCTCTAAGCGGCACAGGTAAAGAATTAGAAAAGCGTCCTTACGCTCCTGGACCACATGGCCCAAACCAACGCAAAAAGCTTTCTGAATATGGATTGCAATTGCAAGAAAAACAAAAGCTTCGTCATATGTACGGTGTTAACGAACGTCAATTCCGTAACCTATTTGACAAAGCAGGTAAACTATCTGGTAAACATGGTGAAAACTTCATGATTCTTCTTGAGTCACGTTTAGACAACGTTGTTTATCGTTTAGGTTTAGCTCGCACTCGTCGTGCAGCTCGTCAGTTAGTTAACCACGGTCATATTCTTGTTGATGGTTCTCGCGTAGACATCCCATCATACCGTTTAACAGCTGGTCAAACAATCAGCCTTCGCGAAAAGTCTCGTAACCTTGAAATTGTGAAAGAAGCAATCGAAGTAAACAACTTCGTTCCTGATTTCTTAACTTTCGATGCTGATGCATTAACAGGAACATTCACTCGCTTACCAGAGCGTTCTGAATTACCTGCTGAAATTAACGAAGCACTTATCGTTGAGTTCTACTCTCGTTAATTAAAATGCTTTGTAAAAGGCATTAAAAAAATCCCAAGAAACCTTGTTTATCAATGTTTCTCGGGATTTTTTT
>JAUZQA010000121.1 GCA_030705665.1 Bacillota bacterium | reverse complement strand
TACGATACGATGTGGCATTTAATTCAAAATATGTTCGCCGATTATCCGCAGCAAATCGAGGCAAGAGAGATCGTTGGTTCCTATTGTCCCGGAAGCTATGATTTAAGCATTCATGGAAAAAAATTCGCCGGCATCTCCCAGCGCCGTTTAAAAAAGGGTGTGGCCGTTCAAATTTATCTATGTGTGAATGGCGGCGGCAATGAGCGCGCCCAGCTGATCAAAAGGTTTTACGAGATTGCCAAACAAGGAGAGCTGATTAAGTATACTCCACCTGAAGTGGTCCCGGAGGTCATGGCCTCTCTATCAGAACTGTACGGCATACCGTTTACCATCTCCGATCTCATGCTTAAGCTCTTGCAGCAATTAAAAAAATCAAGCAGTCGTTTATATTCCGGTTCATTTAATGAGTACGAGCTGGAAATCTTCCCTGGGTATTACCAGCGGGTTGTGGAACGGAACGAAAAAATAATCGACAGTTAAAAAGCCGTAAATCACAGTCGATTTACGGCTTTTTTTATAATGGATGTTCTGCCAATTGTCCTCATTTAACCCTTATTCCGCTACCTTTTCTAAGTTACCATTTCGGTCCATTTTAAACTTGGTAGCTGGTCTTTCTTCCTCTTCAAATAAAACGAGTTTTCTAGCACGATTCATGATTTTCATCAATGTCTCGTAATCTTCCTGAATGGTCACTGAATTTTGCTCCAGGTCATTGACTTTTGCGGCGAGATGCTCATTTTCTTTCCTTAATTCAGCAATTTCCCGCTTCAATCTTTCATTCTCACTTTTTAACGCATTGTTTTGCAGATTGGAATGATTGAAGTTTTCCAAAAACGCAATGACTGAATCGAGGGTCATATTGCCTCCGGACTGATTTGCATAAGACTGCATCAATGATCCCGCAAAGGACTCTGTTGCCATTTCCATTGATAGCTCAGGTGTCTGCTCATCCATAACTTCTTCAATAGCAGATTCGACCACCGGCATAGAGATTGTCTCGATTTCGTCTTGAACAGGCACTGGCGGACTATAAAGCAATTTTTTCTTCCCGCCTTGATCTTTGCCTAGAATTCTTTGTCTTTGCTTCCGCTGTTTTTTGGCAAGCCCCAACGCTTTTTCATAGCGATGGCGCACAACTGCGTTCCATCTGAATCCACAAGCAGCAGAGGTACGATTAAGCTTATCCCCAACCTCCTCAAAGGCATTTAGCTGCGTACTGCCTTCGCGGACATGTCTTAGAACTGTTTCCGCTAAAAGTAAATCATTTTCATCTGTCCAAGCATCTTGACGAACTTTCATGATTTCAACTCCTCTTGCAATTTACATTAGTTTTTCAAAGTTCTAGTCTAAGGATGACCAATAAATTCATACTTTATACCAAAATGAATAGAAGGATAGTAGTTTTTTTGGAAAAATAAGAGAGTTAGTTCGGCTTGATTTCATCAGAAAGAAAATGTAAAATACCAAAGGAGTTAAACTAGATTTATTTTTTACTAAAAAGTTGGATAATATAGATATCATGAAGAAGTTGAAAGGGCTGTAAAAAATGTCAAACGAATTTCGTGTATGTGACGACTGCCAAGCCGTTAACTTAAAGACATTAATTCCACACCTAAAAGAGCTCGATCCAGATGCAGAAATCAAGATTGGCTGCCAATCTTACTGCGGCCCCGGTCGAAAAAAGACGTTTGCCTTCGTCAATAACCGTCCGGTTGCTGCTCTAAACGAAGAGGAATTAATGGAAAAAGTAGCTAAAAAGATTAAATAATCACCTATTTTAGGTGATTTTTTTCTGCAAAAAACAATTTTACTCAATGACATCGAACCATAACGGAGAATCATCTTCAGGGTCTCCATGATAGTTGATCGTAATCTCCTCATCCTTTTTAATGTCACGGATTGCATAAAAATCGATTGATAGATTTGCCATATTATTATAAAATCTTGCGTTCGGATGGTACGAATGATTAAACAATGAGCCGTATCCTAAAGCAATTGCCAGATTTTCTTCCCAATAGAAGCAATAACTGTAGAGTATGGTCTTTTCCAAGTATTTTTGCCAATCTTCTTTGCTAATCATAATAATAGGTGAAACTTCAATCTGTTCACCTTTTTTAATATCCCGTTTTGCGTATATACCCCTACCGTACTTTTGCGTGTCTTTTAAATAGATGGGTGCCATTGTATTATTTCCTCCTTTTCCCTGTGTTCACTGCCTTTTATAAGAGGTTACACTATTATATTGATAGCTTGTCTTTGGCGTTTGTGTACTTGCCCATTTTTCTCATCGGCGCTTTGAAGTGCTTGCCAGCTTGTGTCGAAAACATTGGGGGAATTTTGTTGAATTTTGGATGAATCTCGTAGAAATAGAGGATATAATAGAAACAAGCACATGAGGAAGAAGGATACCAATGGCATATTCGACAGAGAAACTTAGTGAAGAAAAAGTGTTTAAAGACCCCGTTCATCGCTACATCCATGTCCGTGACAGGGTGATTTGGGATTTAATCGGCACAAAAGAGTTTCAGCGCCTGCGTAGAATCAGACAGCTCGGAACAACATTTCTTACCTTTCACGGGGCAGAACATAGCCGCTTTAACCATTCACTGGGTGTTTATGAAATTGTGCGCCGGATCATTGATGACGTTTTTGCCGGAAGACCGGAGTGGAATGATGCTGACCGAATGCTGACACTATGTGCAGCCTTGCTTCACGACCTTGGACACGGCCCCTTTTCTCATTGCTTCGAAAAAGTCTTTGATCTTGACCATGAAGATTTCACAAGAAGAATTATAGTCGGAGATACCGAGGTTAATAAAGTTCTGACAAGGGTTGCGCCGGATTTTCCGCAGAAAGTGGCAGATGTCATTGGCAAAACCTCGGAGAAAAAGCTCATTATCAGTATGATCTCAAGCCAGATTGATGCTGACCGGATGGACTACCTGCAGCGCGATGCTTATTACACCGGGGTTTCGTATGGCCAATTTGATATGGAGAGAATCCTTCGTGTCATGCGTCCGCGCGAGGATCAGGTCGTGATTAAGCAGACAGGTATGCATGCGGTTGAAGACTATATCATGAGCCGTTACCAAATGTACTGGCAGGTCTATTTCCACCCTGTATCACGCGGTGCTGAAGTGATCTTGATTAAAATTCTCCACCGTGCAAAAGCATTGTACGAACGAGGTTATTCTTTTAAACTTGATCCCCATCATTTTTATTCTTTTTTTAAGGAAAATGTTTCATTAGCAGACTATTTAAAGCTGGATGAGTCTGTGATTTTATATTATTTTCAAATTTGGCAGGAAGAAGAGGATCCGATTTTAAAAGATCTTTGCAGCCGATTTGTGAATCGTAACTTGTATAAATACGTTGAATTTGACCCCGCCAAGGAATACAAAAAGCTGGGCAAATTGAATCTTCTTTTTGAAAAAGCAGGAATTGACCCGGACTATTATTTAGTTGTTGATTCATCCTCAGATTTGCCTTATGACTTTTACCGTCCAGGCGAAGAGGGCGAACGGCTCCCGATCCATTTACTGATGGAAAATGGCGAATTAAAGGAATTATCGCGTGGCTCAGAGATTGTCGATGCGATTTCCGGAAAAAGAAGAACGGACCACAAACTCTATTATCCGGCTGATTTCATTGATGATATGTCAGAAAACAAGACGATAAAAAAGCAGATCCAATCCCTTTTAGAGAAATAGACAGAAATTGGTTATATGGAGTAGGAGATGACAAGATTTGTTAAATGATCACGCTAAAGTGATGCAGGCAGTTATGGCTGCAGGTGAAATTGTTGGACGGAAAAAGCTGCAAAAGATGATCTATATTGCGAAAAAGATAGATTTTCCATTTCAGGAAAGATTTCAATTTCACTTTTACGGTCCATACTCAGAGGAATTAACGCTACGAGTGGAAGAGCTGTGCAACATGGGATTTTTAGATGAGGTGAAGGAAAAAAAGGGCGGATATTACCAATACCGTTATACCTTAACAGACCCTGGTAAAGAGTTTTTAAGTTTGAATGAGGTGGAAATGCCACTGCTTGACGGCTGCCTTGTGGACATGAATGACCAAAATGCTAGATTTCTCGAGTTAGTTTCGACGGTTTTATATTTTGATAACCTTCCAAAAGAGGAAGTCATAAACAAGGTGTTTACCTTAAAAAGCAGCCAGCGCTACACAGAAGCAGAGATCGACGATGCCTATCAATATATCGACACACTAAAGCAAAAAGCTAAGCTCCAATAAAGGGGCTTAGCTTTTAATATTTTATAGATCGCTCTTACGAACGCCGGCAACAGCGTAATCAGTTTTCTTCATTTCTTCAATCACAATTGAAACCGCTTCAACAGATGCCCCTGTTGTTTCAACAACAGCTGCTGTAACCTTTTCAACCAACGCTTTTTTCTGATCATCACTGCGACCTTCAAGCATTTTTACTGTAACGATTGGCACTTGTTTTCCCTCCTTTTAACATGACTGATTGTAGTTTCCCATTAATTATGAAAAAGCGCAAGATATGACGAAAAATCCTTTATTTTATTTTCAACCAGGTTTTCGTGTATACTGGAAATAAACACTAATTTGCATAAAAAAAAGACTCCAGTAAAAGGCATGGAGGAAGGAGAAACACTATGGATCAAGGATTAGGGCATTTTCTTGCCTATCCATTAAGCGAAATTCCCTATGTTGCCATTACACTGATTATTGCTTTTACCTTTCATGAATTGGCTCATGCTTATGTTGCCTATAAGTTTGGGGATATGACAGCAAAGAACCAAGGGAGGCTGACGCTAAACCCATTGAAACATCTTGACCCGTTTGGAACGATTCTGATTTTTGTGGCAGGATTCGGCTGGGCTCGTCCCGTACCTGTCAATCGTTTCTTTTTTAAAAAGCCGCGTCTTGCAGGCGTACTTGTCTCGATTGCAGGACCTCTCAGCAATCTTATTTTAACGGCGCTTGCATTTTTGATTTGGTATAGTTTAGTGAAGGTGGGGGCAACTGCTAATTTTCCATCATCCGTTGCTGACTTCTTTAACCTCTTTATTCAGTTAAATATCGTTCTATTTATTTTCAACTTGCTGCCATTTCCGCCATTGGATGGCTATCGGATTATTGAAGACTTGGTGCCAAACAGAGCAAGAGCGAAAATGACTCAGTATGAATCGTATGGTTCGTTAATCTTTTTTATCCTTGTTCTGATTCCGGCACTCTCCAGCTACACAATCGGCCCAATCTTCAACTACGCCGTTCCGTTTGTGCTAAATGGTATGAATAATTTCTTTTATCACTTATTTTAAAATGAAGGGAGCACTTTTTAGAGCCTATGACAGAAAAGAAAAAAATGCAGTTTAATATTATTAAAAATGATCCAACCGACGGGCACCGCGGGTTTGGGAAAGGTGCTTTAAGCCTTGATAACGTATCACCAGTCATCATCGACGTCGAGGCAGGAGAAGCCGTCATCGATATTGGTGCCATGCATGCCCGCAGTACGGTTGAAAAAGGGATCAAATTCCTTTCCGACAAAAGTGAAGTACCAAACGGGAAACCATATTGGCTCGTTTGGGTAACCGTTGACCGTAAGGAAGAAGGGCCATACTATGCAGGCGTAACCGCCTGCGAAATGACCGTGGACCGTGAAACCCGCCGCGGTTATAAATTGCTTCCGGAGCATGTAAACCGCTTGGACAAAGCACTCAAAAGGCATCTTATCGTTTCCCATATGGACGACAAATCAAAAGGGATTTTAAAAGAATTCCTTATGAACCATAACGTGGAACTATGGAATAACTCATCAGAGGAACTCCAAAAGAAGCTGTCAATCTGATAAATAATTGCCAAAAGTTTCAATATTTGTGTCAATTTTTTGAAAGTAATATAACATTACCTTGTTGTTTATAGGTAAAAAAAGTACACTAGAACTACTACGGCGCAAACACGTAGAACTAGGACACGGAAAGCCCCGAATCTGATTCGGGGCTTTTCATTTTGGCATAATAATTGGCGGCACCGCACAACAAAAAAACCAGCCGCATAGTGCGACTAGTGTTAATGCTCCCAAGGTAAAATCCGCTTATACCATGGCTTCTTTTGTTCTGGCTGCGGTTTTACTGGCGAGGCTTGATTATGCCTTAAATGCTCCGTGCAATATTCAGTTGGTTCTGTTCCCGCTAAGTAGTACGTCATTCGCTTCACTGGACAATCATTTGTCGCAAGCTTGCCGTTTGCCGGGTTTACATAGACACCAACAACCCCATCCTTAGGCGGCTTGAACTTCTTCACCGATTTCCCTTTTAAAGCATCCTCCATAAATTGAGCCCAAATTTGTTTGGAATACGATTTTTCCGCCGAGAGATCAATCGACTCGCCTTTGTCGTAGCCGCACCAAACGGCGGTGACAAGCTGCGGCGTGTAGCCGATCATCCAGCTATCCGTATCGGTTGACCCGGATTTTCCTGCATAGGGACGGGTTAGTTCATTGACAACAGAGTTGCCGGTAACAGTCGTATATCCGTTTAACTTTGGATCAAAGGTTCCTGTCAGCATACTGGTCATGACAAATGCCTTGGCCGGATCAAGTACCCTGTCATTTTCAGCTTGTTTCTCATAAATAACTTTTCCGCTATAATCCTCCACTTTGGTAATAAATGTTGGCTCGACCTTAACGCCGTCATTGGCCAACATGCTATAAGCATTTGCCATTTCAATGACACGAACGCCGGAAGTACCAAGTGCAAGTGAAGGCACCTTCGACATTGGCGTTGAAATGCCAAATTTACGAGCTGTGTCCACTAATGCCTCTTCGCCTAAAAACAAGTGGGTTTTTACAGCAAATATATTATCGGATACAGCTAAAGCCTGGGCCATCGTGATTTCTCCATCCGCATATTTGTTATTGAAGTTATGCGGTGTATAGTCGCTTGAGCCATCATCAAAATGGAAAGTGGTATATTCACTGCGCATCGTGGTGGAAGGTGTAAAACCTTGTCCAAGTGCAGCATAGTACAGCAGCGGTTTAAAGGTTGAACCTGGCTGTCTGATTGCTTGAACAGCGCGATTAAACGGGCTTTGCTGATAATCTCTGCCGCCGACCATTGCCTTGACATTCCCTGTTTTTGGATCCACCGCAACTAAGGCAGTCTGGATTTGCGAGCCGCTGGCAATCACCTTTTTGATCTTCTCTTCCGCAGCTTTTTGCTCTTTAATATTTAAGGTGGTATAAACTTTTAAGCCACCAAGAGCGATGGTGCGGTCATCAAGATGAAGTTGATATTTCAGGGCGTTTTTGACAGCATCCTGGAAATATGGAGCAATCTTTTTCTCTGGATTTGGATATTTCCCGGAAAATTTCAAAGGTTTTTCTTCCGCTATCCTGGCTTTCTTTTTTGAAATATAGCCATTATCAACCATCGTATCCAAAATAACCTGTTGACGCAGTTTGGCTCTTTTTTCAGAAACAAGCGGGGAATAGATTCCCGGTCCTTTTGGGATTCCCGCTAACATCGATGCCTCCGCTAAAGATAATTGCGAAGCTTTTTTACCAAAATAATATTGACTGGCAGCCTCCACGCCGTATGCGCCATTTCCGTAATAAATGGTATTTAAATAGCCTTCTAAAATATCCTTTTTCGAATAATTCATTTCGAGGCGAATCGTATAAAAAGCCTCCAGTAATTTCCGTTCCCATGTTTTATCATATTCAAGAAACAGGTTGCGGGCATATTGCTGCGTGATTGTACTCGCGCCCTGAACCTTGCCAAATGCCCGAATATCGGCGAGCGCAGCGCCCACAATCCGGCTAAAATCAAAGCCATGGTGGGAATAGAACTTTTTATCTTCAGTTGAAACCGTTGCATTGACTAAGTCCGGTGATATTTCCTTCAACGGGACCCAATAACGTTTTTGGCCATTATTGCTTTCGCCAATTACTTTTCCATCATCAGACATCAGTAAAGTGGATTGGGGAACGGCCAGCGGCGGTGCTCCTAATACTTTGGCATAGGTGAGAACACCTAAAAAGAGCAGCAGCATCAGACTCATGCCTATCAAACTGATGAAAATAAATGCCCGTAAGTACTTAATCGTTTTGCGAAACCCGTGATTAGTCATGATCTCCAAAGCTATCACCCCCTATTAAATACCTCTATAAAAAATTGCAATAGTATTAGTATGAAAAAGAAGAGTCCTTTTTAAACATTTGTGGATAAAAAAGAAAATTTTTCTTGAAATTTTACTAGATTCCTCTATACTTTTCCTCGTGTTTGCAAAACATAAGGGGAAGACTGAGATGAAAGGATGTTCAAAATGGGAATTTGGTTTACAGAACACCAAACGAAAAACTTCGGAATTACCATGAAAGTGAATCAGACCTTACATACAGAACAAACCGAATTTCAAAAGCTTGACATGATTGAAACGGAAGAATGGGGTAACATGCTTTTACTAGATGACATGGTCATGACATCGGTAAAAGATGAGTTCGTTTACCATGAAATGGTCGCCCATGTGCCATTGTTTACCCACCCCAATCCGGAAAACATCCTGGTCGTAGGCGGCGGTGATGGCGGTGTAATCCGCGAAGTGCTCAAGCACCCCAATGTGAAAAAAGCAACTCTTGTCGATATTGATGGAAAAGTGATCGAGTATTCGAAAAAGTTCCTGCCAGAAATTGCCGGCAAATTGGACGACCCGCGTGTGGAGGTAAGAGTGGATGACGGGTTCATGCATATTGCCAACAGCGAGAATGACTATGATGTCATCATGGTGGATTCCACCGAACCGGTAGGCCCGGCAGTTAATCTTTTTACAAAGGGGTTTTATGCCGGCATTGCCAAAGCCTTAAAGGAAGACGGCCTGTTTGTTGCTCAATCGGACAATCCATGGTTTAAAGGGGATTTAATTACGAATGTTCAGCGTGACGTTCGCGAGATTTTCCCAATTACCAGGCTCTATGTGGCGAATATTCCTACATACCCGAGCGGCCTGTGGGCATTTACTATTGGTTCGAAAAAGTATGATCCATTAGCGGTAACGGACGAAAGCTTCCATGAAATTGAAACAAAGTACTATACAAAAGAGCTGCACAAAGCTGCTTTTGTGCTGCCGAAATTTGTGGGAGATTTATTGAAATAGGCAGGTCAGCCCTTCGCTAAGTTAGTGCAATGGGGGCCAGACCCCCAAATAGAGAGGAAGAAAATATATGCGTTTTGATGAAGCCTATGCAGGCAATTTGTTTATGAAGAGTCACCAAAATTTTGAGGAAGCTCAAGCTGTTTTATACGGAATGCCGATGGATTGGACAGTCAGCTATCGTCCC
>JAUZQA010000120.1 GCA_030705665.1 Bacillota bacterium | reverse complement strand
GTTCTAACTGATACCGCGAGTGACTATTCAAAAGGTCTAGCGGATGCTTTTAAAACTTCCTTTAAGAAAGACGGCGGAACGATTGTTTCCGAAGAGGCATATGTGGCTAAAGATACCGACTTCCATGCAACACTTACGCGGATTAAATCTCAGCATCCTGATTTTGTGTTCCTGCCTGGATATTATGAGGAAGTAGGGCTTATTATCAAGCAGGCCCGCGAGATTGGTCTAAATGTTCCGTTTATGGGCGGAGATGGCTGGGATTCGCCTAAGCTTGCTGAAATTGCCGGCGCTGCTCCATTAAATAATACCTATATCACTAATCACTATTCTTCTGGTGACTCCGATCCGAAGGTGCAAAAGTTTGTAAAGGCCTTCCAGGATAAGTACAGTGGAAAGTCGCCTGACGCCTTCGCGGCACTTGGATATGATTCAGGTTATTTCATCGCGGATGCGGTCAAACGTGCCGGTTCAAGCGACCCGCAGAAAATTCAAAAGGCCCTTGCTGAAACGAAAAATCTTGCGCTCGTTTCCGGAAATGTTACGCTCGATAAGAACCATGACCCAATTAAATCGGCGGTTATACTGGAATACAAAGATGGCAAACAAACATTTAACTCAAAAGTAAATCCGTAAGACCCGTAAAAAACGACTGTCCTTGTTGACAGTCGTTTTTGTTACTTTTTATTTCGATACAATTCGCGGGTTTTGTATCCCTCACCTAGGATCATTTTCATCTCATCGCGGCGTTTTTGTTTGGTCGCTTCTTGTTTGGCACTGTATACATAACGGGCCCAATCTTTCTTGTATCCCGGAGTTAAAGATTGATAGAATGCCAGCACGTCGGGGGTATCCTGTAAATCCCGCTCAACATCCGGAATCAATGCTTCGTATTCATCTACACATTGACTCGCTCTTGTGGAGGTTTGTGTTTTACCTGGTGAATCTTCCTTAAGGCCAACGACAGTGAACACCTCATCTAAGCCAACCATCCGTGAAAATTTGATATTGCTCGTCCCTACAAAACCTTTTTCATCCGCACCGATCCCACTTAAAAGATCATCACGATGAATAAACGTTGGATAGACTTTGTTCCCTTTCTTTGGATAAGCAAAATAGAGGTAACCGCCTTTGTTTAAGGTATTTTTTTCTATTACTTGATAAAGGACTTCTTTTAACGAATCCAGATCGAGCACAAAAGCAAAGATCAAATCATAGGATCTTGCGATAAGGTCTGTATCATAATCCGCTAAATCCGTTAAATAATCTGAACCCTCTTGCAGATTCAATACAGCCTTTTTTTCATACTTTTGTAAATTTAATTTTTCTACAATTGTTTTAGCCATCATCTTCCACCTGTATGATTTATTCTACTTTTAGTTTAAAAGTTCTGTTTGCATTAAGCAACATGTTCCTCATACAGCTGTTATTTATCCTAACACTGCTTCTTTTTCTAAAAAGGATGTTTGCCCAAGTCGGTCAAATACGGCTTGAGCTTCCCTAAACATACCGGTAATCATTTCTTCTACTGTCGTAATTTCATGACACAATCCGCTTATTTGCCCTGCCATGACGGAGCCCTGGTCTGTATCTCCAGCAAACACAGCCTTCTTTAGTGAACCTAATGTGATTTTTTCTAATTCCTCACGAGATGCTTTTTCATTTTCGAGTTTGATAAATTCAGTAATCATGCTATTTTTAATGCTTCGTACCGGCGCTCCTAAACTGCGGCCGGTCACCGTGGTACTTGTGTCAGTAGCATCAATAACGGCCTGCTTAAAGTTTTCATGCGCAGGACATTCAACAGTTGCCAGGAAACGGGTTCCCACTTGAACACCCTCTGCACCTAAGGCAAAGGCGGCTGCGATTCCGCGGCCATCTGCAATTCCTCCCGCTCCGATGACCGGAATGGATACCGCACTTACAACTTGAGGCAATAGAGCCATCGTCGTTGTTTCCCCGACATGGCCGCCTGCTTCTGTCCCTTCAGCAACAATGGCATCCACACCTAATGCTTCCATTTTCATGGCAATTTTTACAGAAGGGACAACCGGAATCACAATCATTCCGTTTTCTTTAAAAATTTGCATATAGGGCGCAGGCGTTCCTGCCCCAGTTGTCACAATTTTAACACCTTCCTCGATCATGACCTCAATCAGTTCGGGAATGTTCTTCATCATTAACATCAGGTTTACCGCAAATGGTTTTTTCGTGATTTTCTTTGTTTGGCGAATCTCCTCGCGCAGCTGTTCAGCAGTGAGTCCTCCTGATGCAATGATTCCTAATCCGCCAGCGTTCGAAACAGCCCCTACTAATGGAGAGAAAGCTATATGTGCCATAGCACCTTGAAAGATCGGATATTTTATGCCCAATAATTGTGTAATACTCATTTGAACCTCCAATGGTGATTTTATCTTTAAGATGATAGTATAGTATGTTACCATTTTCACATATTCATTTTACTTTAAAGAACATAATTATTATAGTTATGAATTTTGACAAAATGACGAAAGACAACCTGAGGCAGGTTGTCTCCGTTAATGATCGATATATCCGTAAGTTTTAGGATTTAATCCGTATATTTCCTGCATATATCCGTAATGATCGGCCTTTTATCCGTATCCTATGCTTAAGCTTAATTAAACCTGCTCATATAATTGATAACCGCTTCAGGATTACCTAATTCGGCTGCCTTGTTAATTAGTTCACAAGCTTCTTCAACCCTCTGCAGTTCTTCAAGTAAGAGTCCATAATGGAACATCGAAGGGGCATATAATTGATCAACGGCGAACTGAAAAAACCTTTCAGCTTTTTCAAAATCGGGTGTAATAACGTCATATCCGAGATGGTAGATTCTGCCTAATAGATCTAATGCTTCATTTACTCCTTGATTTGCGGATTGACCTAGCCAAAAAATAGCCTGTTTGACATCAAAACCTGCTCCTTGACCTTTAAAATACATAAAACCAAGATAGTATTCAGCGAGAGCATGTTCCTGTTCAGCCGCTGCAGAATAGTACTCAAAAGCCTTGGAATAATTCTTTGAAATTTGCAGCTGTTTGTTCCCAAAATAATAAAACTTTCCTAATTCATACTCCGCTTTTTCAAACCCATTATTTGCTGATTGAAAGAGACTTTCTAATGCCTGAGCGTATCTTTCTTCCTTATATAATTTTTTGTATTCATTGAAAAAATCCTCGGCAATATTTTTCGAAAGTTCCCTATTCAGTTCTGCTTCAACCATTTTCAACGAAGGTCCCTCCTATGATTTTTGTAGATTTACCTCTATATTAGCGCGTACTCTGTAAAATGGTAGGAATACTTTTCTGCAATAAATAACAAAATTCATTATATTTTTTATTTTCATATTTTCGAAGTTTGCACTACGCTTGTATTGATATTCTGCTATAAGTAATAGTTATCTAGATATAACGATCATTTATGAAATGAACAGAATAAAAAGGTTGAAAACCGGATGTGTATTTTTGGGGATAATTTGCTTATTACTGTCGATATTTGAGGACAAAATTAGTTTTATTGAATCCGCTTTCATTTGATAAAATCAGTTTAACGTTAAAGGGGCGGATATGGATGAATAATGATTTACGTGAACTCATTGAGCAGTTACGAAAAAAAATGGTTACTGTTGGCATGGCAGAGGGCTTTACATCCGATGAAACGATTAAACTTAGCAAAAGGCTTGACTATTTAATCAATCTACAAATGAAAAAAGTTCCTGCATAATACATTACGAAAAAAAGATGTTTGCGTCCCTCGGAATGGGAGCCGGCAAACATCTTTTTTTATATCAACCTACATCCAGCATCTCCAAATGATTGATCGTTTCTTCAAAAGCCCTGAGGATTTCAGGGTCAACTCGCTTTTTTTCAAGCTCATATAAAAGTAAGTAATATGCCCTCCATGCCCTAATTGATTTTATAAAATCAGCCCATTTAAAAAGCACCCAATCGGGTGCCTGCGTTACATACATTTCTTTACAATATAGATTAATTGTTTGGAGCTCGGGATGAAATAGGATCCTCCATCATTTCGATGAATAAAGGTTTCAATTCTACTTTTCACTAAATAGCGCGAGGATGCATCCTCATTTGGAAAAATAGAAGTATCCTCACATAATACAAATGCATTCTCCTTGTGGTTAACGATACTGGCAATTTCCTCGGACGTATAAATGGTTCCTTTTTCTAAATCATTCAGTTCGTTTTCAATGTATCCCATTGCTCATTTCCTCCCTTTTGCCTAAAAAATTCGACCAAAGAAGGAATTTTTCCTGCTTAAAAAAAAAGACAAATTAATTAAAAATTCGAGATGGTCAGCTCCACTTTTCCACACCAATGATTCCTTTAATTTCTATAATTTGTTCAATATGACGCTGCTCATGCATATATAATAATTCAATCCACTGATCCAGGGGTATTTTTCCAAAAATCGGGTGTTTTGCATATTTTCCCGTTAATATGGAGCTATCATTAATTGTATTTAGTACAGTCAACAACTCCATTCTCGACTCACTTAAGCGCTCAATCACCTGCTGAATGTCAATTGGTTCTGAATTGGGTATAACAATTTCAGGAGCATCGATTTTTTTCTTTCGATCCATGATACCGCTAATATCTTTCCGCTCTATTTTTTGATCTTCTTTTTTTAGACCATAAACAATAGCCTTTGTAAAAGCTTTTTCCACTAAAATTAAATGGTCACAAACTTGAGCCGCACTCCAGTTGTTCGGATCAGGTTTTTTGTTAAATTCATCAAAACGAAATGGACGAATTTCATTTAGCAATCTGTTTCTTGTTTCGAAAAGATTGGTTTTATATTGATTCATAGAATCCCCCTTTAAAATGAAAGCCGATATGCTTTTACGATCATTCCAGCCCCTTCAGGTTAACCCCTCCTCAATTTATTAAAAATCTTTCTTCCTTATGACTCAAACTTTCACTGCTGTATAGGGAATGAAGTCCTAACATGTTCGAAACTCCATCTTTCCACCGAGAACGGGGACGATAAGCTATTAATCTTCGACCAGCATTCTTCATTTCTCTAAAACTCGGGCCACGACCACCGCAAATCTGGAAATCGCCTCTCTAATTGATTCTTTTTCTAAATGGGCATACGTAAACCGAACATATCCGTTCGGGGCACCATAGACACTCCCTGGCATAAACAAAACTTTGTTTTTGATCGCTTCTTCTACTAGTTTATGGTCATCCACTTTCCCCTTGATTTTGCACCAGATATGCAGCCCACCATTCGGGACTGTAAATTCTACCTTTTCCCCCAGCATTTCATGCAAAGCAGCTGCCATTACATCCCGCCGCTCCATTAATTCACCGCGCAAGAAGGATATATGTTTCTCATACTCTTCCGATAGCAAAAACTGATTTGCGATCAGCTGTGGAAAAATGCTGAGGCCAAAATCGATTTGCTGGCGGGCATCTGCTAAACGATTAATAACCGATTGCGGGCCAATAATCCAGCCGATCCGCAGACTTGAAGCAACCACCTTGGAGAGCGAACCCACATACAGCACGTTCCCGCTTCGGTCATACGCTTTAATCGGAGCATGGTGCTCCCCATTAAAGGACAACAAACTGACCGGATCATCTTCAACAATCGGAATCCCAAGTTCTGCAGAAATCTCTAATACTCTTTTTCTGCGAGTCTCGGGAAGAACACTCCCGGTCGGACTTTGGTAGGTTGGATTTAAAAAAATCATCCGAATTTGGTGTTTCCGATGCAAAGCCACGATATCATCCGGATTCACCCCATACTCGTCCACCGGCAGCCCGAAAATCCTTAGTCCCGCTGATTGAAACAATGGCAGGGAATAACAATACGAAGGCGCCTCGATGGCAACCGCATCACCAGGATTAAGCAAACATTGAGTAATCAAATGGATGGCTTGCTGCGCCCCCGATGTAATCAGGATAGATGAGCTTGTTGTATGGATATTATGATAGCTTTTCACATAGGCAGCAAGAGTCTCACGTAAAGGAAGATGTCCCTGTGGATGCACATAACCCAGATTACTGGGAAACGTTTGGTCAGCGAACGATGCCTCCAAAAAATGCCCAGGAAATAAGTCTGCCGACAATTCGCCGCTAGACATGTTCAGCCCATCCTGCATCCTCTTCGCCTCTTCACGAATCCGGCGGATTAAAGGATAGGTAGGTAAAAATGAACCCCCTTCAATATATTTCCGCCAATTGGTCACGCCTTTCGGAAGGATCCCCCATTTGTGAGTACTGACACGAGTGCCACTGCCTTTTTTTCTTTCCACTAAACCGGATGCTTGGAGTTCTTCGTATACATGAACAATCGTCATCCGATTGACATTTAATCGCTCAGCCAATTTCCGTTCGGACGGCAATAGGCTGCCAGGTGGAAATTCGCCATATGAAATTTTTTCTTCAATGATTTCAAATATTTGCTGATAGAGAGGTTTACTCGCCTGGCGATCAATTTTCCACTCCATAATTGGTCCACCTCAGGTCTTTCAAATTGGATTAGTCAACCATCATCCGATTGGATGAGTACAAAGTTAGTTTTTTTAATTATCATAATATTACAAGAATAATACAAAAGTAGTTTTATTGAAAGGGAACTTTTTAGGAGGTAAAAATGAAACAGAATTTTCAGGACTTACGTCACAATTTAAATGTTAATACGGTTAGTGCCGGATTAGTTGCCGCAATATTCGGCTGTACAGGTCCTGCACTAATCATTATTGGCGGCGCCACTGCGGGCGGTTTGACCCATACGCAAACCATCAGCTGGATTTTTGCAACATACTTTTTCAGTGGATTACTTGGAATATTTTTGGCCTTAAAGTTTCGGCAGCCTATCAGTGGTGCCCACTCGATAGCCGGAGCCGTTTTGGTGGTCGGGTCATTAAGCCATTTTTCAATCAATGAAGCAATTGGAGCTTATATCGCAGCCAATGTCCTCGTTTTTCTGCTTGGAGCATCAGGTTTAATCGATAAAGTCATGAAATGGATTCCGCTGCCCATCGCCATGGGTATGATTGTCGGGGTCATGATCCGCTTCGCGACCGGCATGATCACATCTGTGACCGTTTCCCCGCTGCTGGCAGGTTCTGCTATTTTAGTATTTTTGCTTTCAACCCGCTTTTTGAAAAAAGTACCGCCTGTATTGTCGGCTTTAATCATATCTGTGCTTCTGGCCGTAGTTACACACGCTTTTCATATCAAAAATTTTCAAAGTGCACTCGTCCTTCCACATGTAGTGATGCCAACTTTTAGTATGAATGCCATCGTTTCCATTGGGATTCCACTTGCACTATTGATCATTTGTACCGAAAATGCCCAAGCATCTGGAGTGTTAATGGCACAGGGCTACAATCCGCCAAACAGCGCCATGGCTATTTACGGTGCCATTGTCGGGCTGGCCGGTTCCTTCTTTGGGGCCCATGCCATCAATATTGCCGGGCCGATGACAGCGATTTGTTCAGCAAAAGAAACAGGTGAAAAAGAAGGCAGATACGCAGCATCCGTTTCAAATGGATTTTTCTTTTCAGTCTTTGGGCTTTTTGCAGCATTCGTCGTTCCATTTGTTGTGGCGATGCCAAGTGTCATTGTTTCCGTAATCGCCGGACTTGCGATGTTAGGGGTGTTAACCAATTCCCTAAAGTCTGCTTTTTCAGCGAACAAATTTCAAATGGGTGCCTTCTTCGCGATGATTATTGGGATGTCTGGTGTTCACTTTTTCAATATCGGTGCTCCATTATGGGCGATTGTCGGCAGTTTAATCGTTTCATTTTTAATTGAAGGCCACCATTTTGCCTTCAAACCAAAACGTGAAAAAGCAAATGAACTATCAGTTGAAACGACTGCTTGATTTTTCAAAAATCCTTTTCTTTCGGGGAAAGGATTTTCTTTCATGTGTAGTTTGAATCTGCGGAATAAGAATATAAAGGAAGTGTAGTTGTGTGTAAAAGAATTGCGGTTTATTTGATTGGTTTAGCGTTGAATGCATTGGGCATTGCAATTATCATTCATTCGGCAGTTGGGGCAGGTTCTTGGGATGCTGTTGCGATTGGCGCCCAGCATTATCTAGGATTAACCATCGGTATCTGTTCCATCATTATTCAGATCCTTGTTGTTTTCACAACCAAAATAATAGAAAGAAAAAGACTCCAATACGGGGCGATTATCACAATCATGATCCGCAGTATGTTTTTAGATGCTTGGACCTATCTTGTATTTAATCATTTCAGCAGCCCTGCCTCTTGGGAGATGCAATGGTTGTACTTTTTATTAGGAACCCTTTCAGTAGGGGTTGGAATCGGGATTTATATTGAAGCCCATTTCCCAAAATCACCGATCGACGGCCTAATGATGGCATTTCATCATCGTTTTCATTGGAGTATCAATTTTTCAAGAATTGTTTGTGAAGGTGCTGGGGTTCTATTCGGTTTAATCCTTGGAGGGCCTGTTGGTTTAGGGACCATTATCATTGCACTAGGTGTCGGGAGAGTGATTCAATATGTTAATAGTAAAGTGAAAAAGATATTAAATACTGGAGGGTGGGCTAAACCGATGCCATCAAGGCTTTTATCTAAATAAATACTGGATCGTGTCCGAAGTAGTGGTAACTCCGGACATGCCAAAGCTAAAAAGTCCAAAAAATGGATGGATCAAAAATGATAAAAGGCCTTTATGAAGCACATCATTTTTATAAGGATGATGTGCTATTGGCTCTTTTTCAAGGCATGAAAAAAAGGCCAATAAGGCCTCTGTTTTATAAAAAATAATTAAAAATCTTTCCAGGTAAAATCAACGCTTAATATCCCTGCTGGATCCTCTTTGATCTTTACTTTTTCCCCTGACGCTAATTCGGGATTTCAGAAGCAAACAAGGTCTTTGTGATAGCCAAATAAATGACAAACCTTGGGCCGCACTGAGTAAATCCCACATTGGTCATGAATGGAATCATAGAAAATGCATGTTCCAAAAAATCTAGTTTGGCTTTCCAACTCTCTTCGTTTCAAAGCAGGCATTGACTTAATTTTCTTCTTGATTTTTTTGAGTTCCTGCTCGGTTACAGGAACGGGACCGCAGCATAACCCTTTACACCCTTCGCAAGGCAAAGATTCCTTAGTTATCTCCGCACACTTCCTTTCTTGACGGTTGTGCCTTTCGATTTACTAAAGAATATATTAAAACAGTATTGAGTTTTTGTAAATACACCAATTTTTCATTATAACATAATAAAAAATTTTTGTCAACATAATATTGAATTGATTTCATAGAGCATTTCCTTTCGCAAGAAAACACTCTATGTTACTCTACACTCCCTTTTCAGTCGTGTTTGGTAACATAGAAGCTTTCTATT